>CAZZGS010000435.1:0-938 GCA_964653845.1 uncultured Bryobacter sp. | reverse complement strand
GCACTAAGATCGAGCAGGTTGACGAAGTTGGTGTAGTAGCCAAGCTGGGTGTTGCGACCGATGGGGTCTTCGGCTACCTGGGCGTGGGTGAAGGTGGTACCGGTAGTGGGCAGCAGCATCGCGTCCATCAGCGGCCATTGGGCTTCGGTGAGGGTACGGAGGTCGGCGAGCTTATAGATTGAGCGATAAGTGTCGACGGCGGTGTACTTGCGGGCACCAAGGATGATTTTGGCGACGACGGGGTTCATGTCGGCTTCGTGGGCTGTGGCGAAAGTTTCAATTGCGGCCAGACGTTCTGCTACCCAGGGGCCGCTGTAGAGAAGTTCTGCGGCTTGCCGGAAGGGTGCGAAATCAAACTCGACGATGGTGGCGCCAAGTTTGGAGAAGCGATCGATGCTGGCGCGGTAGAGCTTCTCAGCTTCTGTGTCGCCAAAGAATTCGAGCTGATTTGGCTGGGGGATGCCAAGGCGGAGTTTGGCTGCGGGCCATGCGGCACCTTTGCTTGCGACCAGTGGCCGAGAGAGGAAGTCGGATGGGTCGAGCTTGGCGGCGGCTTGCAAGACCTTGAGGGCAGTGGCAGCCTGTCTTGAGAAGATCGAGACGCAATCGAGGGTACGGCAGGCAGGGACGACGCCGGAGGCGCTGATAAGGCCACGTGTGGGCTTAAGGCCTATCAGGTTGTTGAAGCCAGCAGGGACCCGCCCTGAGCCGGCAGTGTCGGTGCCGAGGGAGAAGTCCACTTGGTTGAGTGCGACTGCGACAGCCGAGCCGGAACTGGAGCCGCCGGAGATGTAGTCCTGATTGAAGACGCTGGAGCAGGCACCGTATGGGGAGCGAGTGCCGACAAGGCCTGTGGCGAACTGGTCCATGTTCGTCTTGCCGACGAGGATCGCACCGGCAGCCTGGAGTTGGTCTACGACGTGCGCGCTTTTGTCTGG
>CAZZGS010000434.1:797-4553 GCA_964653845.1 uncultured Bryobacter sp. | reverse complement strand
AGACATCGAGCACGACGTAAAGGTAGAAGTAAGTCCACTTGGCTGGGCCAAGCAGCTTGGTGATGTCCCAGCTCCAGAGTTGGTTGGGGGCCGTGGCGAGCAGTTCATGCTTCTTGTAAGGGGGATGGGTGAGTTGATTGCGGCGCTCACGGGATTGGCCAGCAGCGGCGAGCAACCGGTACATGGTGCGCGACGAACAATGATAGAGTCCTTCGTCGAGCAATGAGGCGGCGACTTGCACTGGCGAATGATCCTGGAAGCGCTCGCTGTGAAGATGACCAAGGACCGTTTCGCGTTCACTGGGGTTGAGTGCCCGCGCAGGCGTGGGGCGTGCCGGACGGGGACCATGCAGTGGTGCCAGGTGGCGATAAAACGAAGCGCGTGGAATGCCGAGACTGGCGCAGGCTGACTTGGCGCCAACATCCTTGGCGAGACCGATTGTGGCGGCCATCAGAGCAGATCCTCCGGGTGCGACGTAGCCAGGGTCCGGCCCAACAGCAAGGCCACTTTTTTTTGAACATCAATGATGATCCCGGCTTTGCGCAGCCGCTCGGTCAGCCGCTCATTGCCGCGGCGCAAATTCAGTATTCATTGCGGTCAACATATGGTCTGGTCTAACTGCTCCAGCCACATCCGGGGGATTGGCCGTCCTGTTGTCCGCCAGTGCGTGGGAGCCTTCTATCTGGTGTGGTGGGATAGGCAGAACCGATCCGCTCTTAGTTTCGTGTTTCGCAGGCTGCCAAAGCCTAAGGCTGCGCACTCGCTGAAGATTTTGCGGGGCACCTAAAAGGCTGTCCAATTCGATCGCGTCTCGAACATTCTGAGTCTTCCATTCTTCGGATACTCCAACTCCAAAACTGTCTACTCTGCTTTGATAGAAGCCAATTGTTGCGAAGAATGCCAGGGCATTAGGAGGCCATATGTATAAATACGAATACTTCTTTGAGAGCATATTTAGAGGCAGCATAACTAACATTTCATCCTCTTGTCGAATCATCTATGCCTGTGACATAATATCGGAGCTATGACTCCTGAATTCATTAAGTCCCTATCGGGCGTTTTCCTTCAAGGTCTCCAATCGGAGTTCCCTGTAACCAGCAAGGTACTTGCAGCGGTTCCTGATGAAAACCAGGATTACCGCCCTGACCCAAAATCGAAAACAGCTATGGAATTGGCTTGGCACATCGCATCGGTCGACGTCTGGTTTATAGATTGCATCGTCGGCCACAGCTTTGCCTTGCCGCAACGCGAGATGCCTGCAGGTGCAAAAAGAGGTGCAGATCTGGCGGCATGGTATGACAAAGAAATTGCCGCAGGCATTCCTCGCATCGAAGCAATGACCGCAGAACAATTGGCAACGACGCTAGATTTTTATGGCATGTTCAATATGCCGGCGGCAATGTACCTACAGTTCTTCAACAACCACATGATCCATCACCGTGGCCAGTTGACAACTTATCTGCGCGCCATGGGCGGCAAGTGCCCATCCATCTATGGCGGCAGTGCTGACGAACCGATGGGTGCCTAACGGCGACCGCGGACCCGGTAGTCTTCTACGTTCGGCATCTGCACGACTTTACACATTTCATTGAGACGGCTCCATGCCCGCACTCCAATGCGGTCACTTAGCGAATCTTTCGCTTTGTTTGACTCCTGGCCCGGTGCGGGCAAATTTGTTGTTACGATCACCGGTTTGTGGTGGTTGCAGCGGTGAGTGATGATCGAGGCGACAGTGTCTTCAACCCAGTCGGTGACGCGGTGTGCGCCCAGATCGTCGAGCAGAAGGATTTCGCAATCGAGGGCAAGACGATAGGCTTCTTTGTCCATCGAGCCGCTTGAGCGGTCGTAGCCACTTCGGATCCTGTCGAGGAGGGTTTGGTAGTCGAAGAAGACCCCTTCAAAGCCGCGCTGGATCAGAGCGTTCAGTGCAGCGACAGCCAAGTGCGTTTTGCCTACGCCTGTTTCGCCGATGAAGAGCAGGCCAGATTTGTCTACGGCAGGATATTCGCGGACGAACGTACGCACAGTGAGCATCACGCCCGCAAGGCCGCGATGAGCGATTGGGTTGTCCTTGGGGAGTGAGAAGTTTTCGGTAGAAGCATTCGCGTAGAGCGGCGGAATTCCGCTGCGGGAGGCGAATCGTTCGGCGCGGGTTTCTTCGTCGCAGGTGCAACGATTGACGACTTCGACTTCATCGACAGTCTTGAAGATCCAGCCTGTGCCTCCACAGCGAAGGCAATTCTCAACTGGCATCGGATTCCACCACAGCCAGAACCTGATTGGCGGTTACAGTCGCACCTTCAACAGCTTGAACCTGCTTGATGACACCGGCGATCGGGCTCTTCAATTCGTTCTGCATTTTCATTGCTTCTACTACTACCAGGCCTTGACCCGGTTCCACTTTATCGCCAAGAGCGACGAGCACACGGATTACTTTGCCAGGCATTGGTGTTGCGACTTTGGCGATTCCACTTGCAGCCTTCCCTGCCCCAGTCCCGCTCCAAGCCCTTGGGTCAACAATCGTGATTCTGGTTTGTCGACCGCGTAGGGTGACGACGAAAGAATCTCCTTCGCTGTCGACACGCAACTCACGCTGGCGCTGGCCATCCAGATGGCTGAAGACGGTCCGCTCTACCTTGACGATACTCATCCCTTCCACTTCGATCTCGCTGTTGGTTCCACTCTCTCTATTTTCCTACCCTTTGCGGCCAATTCGGCAGCCTTTCTTGCGGCTGCGAGATCTTCAGCCGAGAAGGCGTGCTTCTTGCGACGGAGGAACCACTCGTCAAGGAAGCCCGTGTGGAGATCGCCGGCTTGAAATGCAGGATCGGCGAGGACATCCAAGAAGAACTCGATGTTGGTGCGAATACCGCCAATGTGCGTCTCTTCGAGTGCGCGCTCCAGGCGGGCGATGGCATCTTGACGCGTCTCAGCCCAGACGATCCGGTTGATCAAAAGAGGATCGTATTCCAGCGGGACGCTCCAGCCTTCGTAGACGCCGCTATCGAGTCTTACACCCGGGCCACCCGGCAAGGACAAAGAGGTGATCTCACCAGGGCTGGGAAGAAAGCCCTGATCGGGGTCTTCGGCGTAGAGACGGCATTCCATGGCCCAGCCTCGAATTGAGACTTCATCCTGCTGGATTGTGAGGTGCTCGCCTGCTGCGATTCTCAGTTGCCACTTCACCAAATCGATACCAGTGATGCACTCTGTGACAGGATGCTCTACCTGAAGCCTGGTATTCATTTCCAGGAAGTAAAAGCGACCCGTTTCGTCGGCGAGGAATTCCACTGTCCCTGCATTGTAATAGCCAGCAGCGAGGGCAGCGGCTACGGCGGCTTCTCCCATTTTCTGGCGCAGTTCAGGGTATTTCGCGATGAAAGGAGAGGGCGCTTCTTCGATTACCTTCTGGTGACGGCGCTGAACGGAACACTCACGCTCGCCCAGATAAATCATATGGCCAAATTGATCCCCAAGTAGCTGGATCTCGATGTGGCGCGGACGGACGATGAACTTTTCGATGTAGATGTCGGCATTGCGGAAGGAGCGCTCTGCTTCGCTTGAAGCATCACGGAAAGCGGCTTCGATGTCTTCTTCACGCTCGACTCGACGCATGCCTTTGCCGCCACCGCCTGCGGCTGCCTTCAGGATGACCGGGTAGCCGATTTCGCGAGCAACGAGTTTGGCTTCGTCTGCACTTTTGAGCGCTTCTTCAGTGCCTGGAGGAATTGGTGTGCCGGCTTTTTTGGCTAATTC
>CAZZGS010000434.1:0-787 GCA_964653845.1 uncultured Bryobacter sp. | reverse complement strand
TGAAGACTAATCCCGAGGCAACACATAGCGCGGCAAAGTCTGCATTTTCGCTCAAGAAACCATAGCCGGGATGAATCGCTTCTGCGCCGCAAGAGATTGCGGCAGCAACGATCTTGTCGCCCCTGAGATAAGTCTCGCTGGAGGCTGAACCGCCGAGGGGAATGGCTTCGTCCGCCATCCTCACATGCAAAGCGTTGCGGTCTACATCGCTGTAGACCGCAACGCTTCCAATCTTCATTTCGCGGAGCGCCCGCATGACCCTAACCGCGATCTCGCCGCGATTGGCTACCAATACCTTACGAAACACGCTCCCTAATGTAGCAAGCCTTTCACTGTACCTCTTCGACTCTTAAGACTTGTTCGAGTTTTCGAAGATCCTGAAGCTTGCTTGCAGAGATCGAACCATTGAGAAACCTGGCCCCGACAGCGGACGGGTCGGCGATAAAGCCGAGTTCCTTTAGTTTCTGGAGGATCGAGGCCGAGACCTCTCGCAGCATAACCCGAATTCGAATTCGCGCTTCCTCAAGCTTCAATTCCTGCTTTGGGGATTTATACATCTCGCGAATCATTGGAGCAGCAGGCATCGCCTGTGCCATGTTTACGCGCTGACTCATCATTGCTGAGTCGAAGGTGCCTGAAATACCTTCGTGGCTCACGCCCTCGGGCATCTCAACTGGAACCTCGATACGTCTTGACTGTCCGCCTTCATTCACCACACGCTCTTCCACTGCGTAGTAGCTGGTGAAGGTGGTCATGAGACCGTAGCTGAGGCCAAGTTGAGTTATGG
>CAZZGS010000433.1:0-4557 GCA_964653845.1 uncultured Bryobacter sp. | reverse complement strand
TTTTAGTTCTGAAACCACCCTGCCCTCAAAGCCGTATCCTTAAGATATGAGGCGTTTGTTGGTAGCGATTCTGTTTCTGGCCCTGGCGGCGACGGCACAGATCAAATTCACCGTGGAACAGCTGGTCAGTTTCGTCAAAAGTTCGGTTCGACTGAAGCATCCCGATGCGCAGGTAGCCAACTACCTTAAGAAGGTAACGCTAACCGAGCAACTGCCAGCGGGGCGGATTGAAGATTTGCTGGCCAACGGCATGGGGCCCAAAACTTACGACCAACTGCAACTGATGGTGGCCTCGACGGCTTCTCTTCCCGCAGCCAAGGTAGTGAGCGCACCGCCAGAACAGACTATGGCTCAACTCATTCCCCCGCCCAGCCCCGCAGAACAACGCAAACTCGTCGAGGAATTGCGCGAATACGCCCTTAACTACGACAAGACGCTGCCAGATTTTCTCTGTACACAGGTCACTCGCCGCTTCTACGATCCCTCGGGCCTGGAATACTGGGTCAGCGCCGACACGATTACGGCAAAACTGAGTTATTTTCAGCGGAAAGAAGAGAAGAAGGTTCTCTTCGTCAACAATCAGTACAAAGACATTGACTGGGAAAAGCTCGGCGGAGCTTCCTCCACCGGAGAATTTGGAGACATGCTGCGCGAGATCTTTGAACGCGACACAGAGGCCACTTTTCAGTGGGAACGATGGGGGAAATTGCGCAGCAAGCGCACGCATGTAATCCGTTACAACGTGCAGCAGTCGCATTCCAAGTGGGCGATTGTCTACGAAAAATCGATGACCATCCGGCCTGCCTACACGGGGCTGATCTACGCCGATGCCTCCAACGGGATGATTATCCGAGTGACACTTGAGGCGCTCGACATGCCGGCAAGCTTTCCTGTTCAGGTTGCCAAGAACCAACTCGATTACGACTACACCGAAATCAGCGGTTCGACCTTCCTTTTGCCGCTGCGGGCTGAAGTTCGCATGAGGGAAGGCCGGCTGCTCATCCGGAACGATATCGAATTCCGGAACTATCGCAAGTTCGGTGCAGATACCTCGATCACCTTCGATACTCCTGAACCACTTGAGTCTGAGTTGGTCAACGAGACTCCTGTCCGGGACATTCCCAAAGAAGCCCCTCCGAAGGGTAACGTTACGCGCGATATCCCCAAGGACATTGGAACAAAACCCAAGAAGCGCTAAAGTTGGCCTACCAACCCAATATTGGATCTTTTGTTTGGCCCCAGTCATCGGATGGAGAAGATGAAAGCAGCGCGCATGCACCGCTATGGCGGCAAGGAAGTAGTTGTGGTTGAGCAAGTGGATTTTCCAAATGCCGGGCCCAACGAGGTACTGGTAAGGATAGCTGCGGCAGGCGTCAATCCAGTGGATTGGAAGATCCGAGAGGGCTATATGCATCAAGTGCTGCCAATCCAGTTCCCGTACACTTTGGGATGCGATCTGGCGGGAACTGTTGAGGCCGTCGGTCAAGGAGTGACCCGGTTTGCAGTTGGAGACAGGGTTTTCGGTTACCCCAGTCTGATGCGCTGCGGCGCATTTGCTGAGGCAGCCACAATCCTTGAATCCGAGCTAGCTCATGCGCCAGAGTCGATTGAACTTGAGATGTCAGCCGCACTCCCGGTAGCCTGCATTACCGCCTATGACGGCCTCTTCACTCACGGAGCACTGGAGGCTGGTCAGCGCGTTTTGATTCTTGGCGGATCGGGAGGCGTTGGGTCCCTCGCCATTCAAATGGCCACAGAGGCAGGCGCTGAGGTGTATGCCACCGCATCGATACGAAATCAGGAATGGCTCACGGCCCTCGGAGCCATCGCAATTGATTATGGATCTCAATCTACGTCTGATGTCGTTACGGATGTCGACTTGATTCTGGATTGCGTAGGTGTAGATAGCGGTGTGGCGGCTCTTCCCAGTCTTAAAGCAGGGGGTCGATACGTAACCACTGTTTATGCGCTGCCATCGGTTGAAATCCTGGCTCAATACGGGGCGAAATCCGCAATGTACGGGATTCAGCCTTCGGGTGAGCGGTTGCGAGAAATTGCCGCAATGGTGGACCAGGGGAAACTCAAGATGGCCATCGATAGCGTCTTTTCTCTCGATCAGGTTGCAGAGGCACTAGCGGCAAGCCAGGCAGGCCGAACCAGAGGAAAACTTCTCATTCGCACTTCATCAAATTGATACATTGCATATATGCGGTTTGTTTTTCTCGCCCTCTCTTTTTCGCTGGTTGCGTTCAGTCAACAGCGGCCAATCAGGCTCGATGAAATGCCTGATACGAGGAAGGTCGATCATATCGACACCTACCACGGTGTGAAAGTGGCAGATCCTTATCGCTGGCTCGAGGATGATCGTAGCGCCGAAACGGGCGAATGGGTGAAGGCCCAAAATTCATTTACCGAGCAGTATTTTGCCAAGCTTACTTACCGCGAGGCGATTCGTAAACGCCTCGCAACTGTCATGAATTATCCGAAGTTTGGTCTCCCTGTCAGGCGTGGTGAGATGTATTACTTCACCAAGAACGATGGCTTGCAGAATCAAAGTGTCTGGTATGCGCAGAAAGGCTTGAAGGGTCGGCCCGAAGTTCTGATTGACCCCAACAAACTTTCCTCAGACGGCACGGCAAGCCTTGCGATCATGGCGTTTTCTTCCAATGGCAAGTATCTGGCCTACGGGATTTCGCGTGGTGGCTCCGACTGGCACGAGGGCTACGTGCTGGACCTCACCACCAAAAAGTTGCTGGCCGAAAAACTGGAATGGATCAAGGCATCAGACTTTGCCTGGGCCAGGGATAGCTTCTTTTATAGCCGCTATCCTGCGCCGGAAAAAGGCAAAGAGTTGGTGGGGCAAAACGCTTTCCACACCGTCTACTTACATCAGGTTGGGACCCCACAATCCAAAGACGAACTGATCTTTGAAGACAAGGTTCATCCGTTGCGCTACCACAATGTGGGCATGAGCACAGACGAACGATTCGCCGTTATGTCGGTCGAGGATCCGAGCACGGGTAAGAAAGGAAATGCGCTCCACTACTTCGAGATGAAATCGAAGAGTAGGAAATTCCTGCCCATTGTCGATGAGATCAGCGAAGACCGCTTTAGTCTGGCTGACAACGTTGGTGATCTACTGCTGATTCAATCCAATCGTGGTGCCCCGCTCGGGAAGCTGGTGGCCTTTGAAACTCGAACAGGAAAGTTCAGAGACAAACCGGTCATTGCGGAAACGAAGGATTCGCTTTCAGCGGCTTGGACCGCAGGCGGCAAACTCTTCCTGAGCTACAGCAAGGATGTTGCCGATCACCTTTACCAGCATCGTCTGGATGGCTCATTCGAAGCCAAACTCAAGTTGCCGGGAACCGGTACGGTTGGCGTTGGGCCTGGTCTTGCTGACGACAAAGATCTCTTCTATCTTTTCACCAACCTGAACTCACCGGCAACGATTTACCGGTACTCGATCGCCTCGCGCGAATCAGAAGTCTTCGAGCAGCCGAAAATTCCGGGCTACGATCCAAACCTCTATGAAACCAAGCAGGTTTTCTACAAGAGCAAAGATGGCACGCAAGTACCGATGTCGCTGATCCATAAGAAGGGCCTTGTTCTCAACGGGAAGAACCCAACGCTTCTCTATGCCTACGGCGGCTTCAACGTCAGTTCGGTCCCCTTCTTCAGTTCATTGAGACTGGCGTTGCTCGAACAGGGCTTTGTCTACGCTGTGGCCAACATCCGGGGTGGTGGCGAGTATGGCGAGAACTGGCATGAGCAAGGCACCAAGCTCAAGAAGCAGAATGTCTTCGACGATTTCATCGCCGCAGCGGAATGGCTAATTTCCAGCAAATACACCTCGAGTGAAAAGCTGGCCATCAATGGTGGTTCCAATGGCGGCTTACTGGTGGGTGCAGTGATCAATCAACGGCCAGATTTGTACCGCGCAGCCGTACCTCAAGTGGGCGTAATGGACATGTTGCGTTTTCACAAGTTCACCCTTGGATCGGGCTGGATTGGTGACTATGGCTCAAGCGACAACGCGGAAGATTTCAAGGCTCTTTATGCCTACTCGCCCCTGCACAACATCAAGCCTCAAGTGAAGTATCCTGCCGTGCTTGTAACCAGCGCAGATCATGATGACCGCGTTGTGCCCGCGCACTCCTTCAAGTACGCAGCGGCAATGCAGCAGAAGGTCTCTAAGGAACGTCCAGTGTTGATTCGGATCGGAACCAACTCTGGCCACGGAGCAAGCAGCCTCGGCAAGGCCATGGAAGAAATTGCTGACGTCTATTGCTTCCTGATGAAAGAACTTGGCGTCGAGCCTAAGTTCTAGCCCAGCCACTCTTTCAGACGATCGCGGAAATTACGGCTGGCCGTCAGCTTCTGCCCGTTGTCGAGAACTACAATTGCGTCTCCTCGAAACCAGGGTTGAATCTCTTTGATCCGTTCAATGTTGACGATAGTCGAGCGATGAATTCGGCGAAAATTCTTCGCGCTCAGTTTTGCTTCGAGAGCCGACATCGTTTCACGGATCATGTGCGTCACACCACGGGTATGCAA
>CAZZGS010000432.1:0-4561 GCA_964653845.1 uncultured Bryobacter sp. | reverse complement strand
CTACACCGCTGTCGGCGGGCATCTGCCCCAGTTGATGAACCGCAAGGTCACTAACGAAGACGGCAACGGGGCCCACGTCTTCATTCCCGACCTGACCGAGAACTGGCGCGGCAACAAGTTCATCCGCGGCTACCAGATCTTCCCCACCGGTGGCACCAACGAATTCACTCTCGTCGGCAACAACATCCCCGGCTACGGCAAGCAATGGATGGATGCCGTCCGGGCCTACTACACAGCGGGAGTGAGTGTCCAATTCCAGGGCGAAGTCCTCCCCTACAAAGACAACCGCATCGAGCTTGACCCAACTCTCAAAGATGACGCCGGCATCCCGGCCGCCCGCTTTCACTACGCATGGCATGAGAATGAGCGAGCCATGTTCAAAGACATGATCGAGGTTGGCAACGAGATTCTGCATAAAGCCGGGGCCGAAATGCTGCCCAATGCAAACCCCAAGCCAGACCCCTACGGTCACTCCATCCACTACGTCGGCACCACCCGCATGGGCAACGACCCGCGCACCAGTGTCACTAACAAATGGAGCCAGTCGCATGACGTGCCCAACCTCTTTATTAACGACGGAGGCCCCTTTGTCACTGCAGGTAATCAAAACCCCACACTCACCATCCTCGCCTTCGCGATGCGCTCAAGCGAACGCATCGCAAAGCTCATGAATAGCGGCAAATGGAAAGACTAAAGCGGCTCTGGCCCGAGATCAAACCCACACTTCATTTCTGGGCAGAGACAGAAACGCACGTCTATTCGTTCAGCGTCGCCGCCAACGTACTCCTCAGCTTCTTTCCCTTCCTGATCGTAATGACGAGCCTGATCCGCTATGCTCTCCACTGGTTCAACGTCGAGAAAGGGATTTACGTCGGCCTGCAGGATTATTTCGCCGGGGAAACTGGCGCCTTCCTCGTGCGCAACCTCCAGATGTCGGTTTACACCAACGGCAAAGCCCTCAGTTGGGTATCGATGGTTTTGCTACTCTTCACGGCCAACGGGATCTTCATGCCGCTCGAGGTCGCCTTCAATCGCATCTGGGGGATCAAAGAGAACCGCAGTTTCCTCAAGAATCAACTCATCAGCCAGGGCCTGATTCTCGGTTGCGGATTCCTGTGGCTGGCCACCAGTGCATTTGCCGCCCCAGTGATCAAGATTGGCTGGCTCAGCGCCATCGTCTACAAAATTGCTTCACTTCCGATCACAATAGGGATTGTCTTCCTTACCTACTGGCTGCTCCCAAATGGAAAGATCCCGCCACTGCTCGTCTTTGTAGCTTCCGTTTTTGTTGGGCTCGCCATCGCATTCATGAAGCTGCTGAACATGGTGATCTGGCCCTGGCTCTTCTCGAAAATGACCCATGAATACGGGGTATTCAACCACTCGGTAACGATCCTGCTCTGGAGCTTCGTCTTTAGTATGCTCGTGCTTGGAGGTGCAGAGTGGAGTGCCCGAAAAGCTCGTGAAATGGGCCTCGAAATCAAGAAAGCTTGATCTTGAAGCTCAGCTTCATGATCGGCTCCGTACCTATCGCACCAAAAGCGGCCGTAGGTGGCTTGAGGCCAAACAGCCGCATGTCGACACTTGCCGTTCCTTCAAACACATTGGGCGACGATTCCCTGTAGGCAACACCAACGGGAGCACTCTTGCCCCGAATCGTTAGCAAGCCCGATTCCGACTTGTACATAATCTCTGGATATTTCTCAGCATCCAGCATGTCCTTGACCGCATAGGCGGCCACCTTCTTGAGGTCATCGGCTTTCAGCCAGTCGTCCTTACACTCAATTCGCCTCGCATCCAGCGAAATCTCGTATTTATTTGGATTCCGTTCTCCGATGCCGCGATAGACCGGGAACTCGAAGACATGTTTCTTGCCCTTCATAAACCCCGTCTTGAGCACCTCAAGGCGGACATAGTTTTCAGGTCCTGGCGCAATATTCATATCACCAACATACCGCTTCAATTAAGGGCAACTGTCATACACTTTAGACTTGGGCTCGAACGAAGAAAACGCGACGCTAGAGGTCTGGATGCAGCGCTACCAGGCAGGCGAAGCCGATGCCCTTGAAGCGCTGGTCAAGGAAGTAAGCCCACGCCTGAAGGCCATTTTCAGAGGCGGCTCACCTGAATCTGAAATTGAAGAACTGGTTCAGGAAACCTGGTTTCAGGTTCACCGCAGCAGACACACCTGGCGGCCCGGGGAAATGCTTCTGCCATGGATCTATTCCATTGCCCGGCACATCCGAAGCCGCAGCTATCGAAAACGGACCCGGCGGGCCGAGGTTGAACTTGATGAGAAAATTTCCATACCAGCACCGGAACTTTCTTACGGCTTCGAGCAATTGCTTAGTGAGCTGCCTGAAAGCCAAAGGGAAGTATTGATCTTGATGAAAGTCGAAGGAAGAAGTTTGGAAGAAGTCGCCGCCGCCACTGGCTCAAGTGTTGGTTCGGTAAAGCAGAAGGTGCATCGCGCTTATGAGAAGCTGCGGCGCATCATCGGAGGTAACGAATGAGCACCTTCGCACCTGTAAAGCCTTTGCGGCCGGTATGGCAAATCGCCTCCGTAGCCGGGGCTGGCGCATTGCTGATCGCCTTGACTGGTACAGCAATGCTTGGCCACGAGGCACCAGGCACCTTTGACTGGCGCACTTGGGGTCTGCTTGGAATTTCTTTCGCCATGGCCTTCTCTGGTAGCACTTGGGCCGCCGCGCAGTGGATGAGCCCGAGTGGACGCGCCTCCTTCTGGCGTCCGGGCCTGGCACTTGTATTGGCCGTTTGTGGGCTCGCGATGGGTTCGCAGCTCGACATGTTCGTTGCCTCCTCGGCTGGCCTCTGCCTTTCGATCGGCTCGATGTTTTCGCTCGCCACCGGCGTATTCCTTCTAGTCGTCTTCCGGCGAACTGCACCCATCATGCGGCAGCGGGTTTCCACCGCAGTTGGGGTCTTGTCGGGCTTTGCCGGTTTTCTGGCCATCCAGCTCCATTGCCCCATCAACGGGTTCTGGCACATGATCACTGGACACGCACTACTGCCCATTCTGTGGGGTTTCATTGGATACTTCGTTTCCCGACTTGCATTTCGATGAAACAGTGTTGATAGACTGGAATTATCTATGAGTCAGAAGCAGGTCCTGACGCGCCGCGAGGCGTCGACAATAGCGGCTGCGGCCGCCACGTTAAGCATCACCGGAGCACCCTTCATTTCGAAGGTGAAAGCCGCTAACAGTACAGTGCAGTATGGCTTCATCGGCACAGGTAGCCGCGGCCAGTATCTTCTGCAGCATCTCAAGAGTATCGATAACGGCACGTGCGTTGCCGTATGCGACGTCTACGAGCCCAGCATGCGCAAGGCTGCCGAAGCGATTGGCACCAAGCCCAAGCAGTTCAAAGACTACCGCGAACTGCTTGCCGACAAGAGTGTCGACGCGGTCTTAATCGCTACTCCCCTCTACATGCACTTCCCGGCTACGCGCGACGCCCTCGACGCCGGCAAGCATGTCTTCTGCGAGAAGAGCCTGGTATTCAAGCCTGAAGAAATTCACGCCCTTCGTGCGCTCTCAAACTCGAAGCCGAAACAAACCCTTCAGGTCGGCCTCCAGCGTCGCTATTCAAAGTTTTACCAGACCGCCAAGCAGATGATCGACAAGGGCATGCTGGGCACCGTCACCCACATCCGCGGCCAGTGGCATCGCAACACCTTTGCCAAAGATCCGTGGAACAAGCCGGTCCCGAAGGATCGTACCGAAAAGGACGTCAACTGGCGCAAGTATCGTGAATACTCAGGCGGCCTCACGGCCGAACTGGCTTCGCACCAGATCGACGTGGCCGACTGGATGTTTGGCTCGCAGCCTGAGTACGTCGTCGGCGTTGGTGGCACCGACTACATTAAAGACGGTCGCGACATCTTCGACAACATCCAGTTGATCTTCAAGTACCCGAAGGGTCAGAAGCTCCACTACACCTCGATCACAACCAACCGCCACTGCCCCCTGTTTAACGCTGAGCGCACTGAATTTGGCGAGTGCATCATGGGTACGCAAGGCACCATCCACATCACAGTAGGCACCGACAGCGAGCCTGCTCTGGGCATGTGGTACACGGAACCGGCCCTCCCCAAGGTGGAAGGCGCAGACAAGAAGGCCCCCGCTGCCGTTGCGTCTCCTTCACTGTCTTCTACAGGCAAAGGCGGCAAAGCTCTCCCGATCCTGCTCGAAAAGGATCAGGTAACCGGCAACGACAGCTTTGTCGACCGGGAACTGAAGTTCGCCCGCCGCTGGCTCTATCAGAAGGGTGTTCTTGTTCCGGAAGAAGACCGCAATCCCGTCGACATCGAACTCGAAAGCTTCTTCAACGACATCAAGAACAATACCCGCCCGAAGTCGGACCTCGAAATTGGTCTGCACGATTCCGCCGCCGTCATGCTTGCCAACCGCTGCATGTACGAAGAGCGCAAGGTGCTGTTCAGCGAGATCGACAGCATGGGCAAGGCAGAAGCCAAGCCTGCAAAGAAAGCCTAGCTTTTCATGATTACCTGGTGGATGTGGATGGTGGCGGGCTTTATC
>CAZZGS010000431.1:0-4566 GCA_964653845.1 uncultured Bryobacter sp. | reverse complement strand
TGTAGAACTGGTTCGGCGCATAGGCAACCCGGACGTGGCAGTTGGAAACGATACTCTCTTTCGGCCCTTATTCATCAACGATCTGCCGAATGTCCTGCGTAATGAGGTACGCCTTCAAACCGTAGCCGGCCCTGTTCGCCAGTAATCGCCAGAAGTACTGAGACTGGCTCGCTTAAGACGTACGAGAGAATGATCTCATTGGCCGCCAAGGCTTGCCGTACTTCAGCCTAAATGCGCCATTGCCAAGTGAGGTAGCTGGCCAGGCGCTTTTCTCAATCCTGGCGGTAGGGGTCGTATTCAAAGGCGCGGGCCGATAGAAGTGTGGTTTGTCGGCCTGGCCCATAAAGGAACCGGCCAAAAACAGCACCGGCGCGGAACAGGAAGCGTTTGACTTCAAAATGGGAATCGCCGAGGCGCTGTCCAAAGATGTCCGCGATGACAAAGGCGCGGCTTTGTACTTCCTGCCGGTCGCGGCGGGGTTGGACTTAAGCAAGTGACCGACAACGATCCAGTGAAAGAGCCTGTTGAGCGCGGCCAAGCGCTGGTTGACGGTAGTGGGAGACTTTCGTGCGGCCGAGAAATTCTACAAAGGCGGCACCATGAAGTGGAGTAATGGAGGAGAGCGTATTGATTTGGTGCAGCGAGCAAAAGTGGGCAAAATCACGGACCGCGTTAGCATAGGCACAGAGGGTGTTTAGATTGCGGATAGTGACAAGAAAGAACTCCGCGACGCGGGTGGATAGAGGTTTGGAAGGAGGGAATACAACGGCGAGGCAAGAGGGAGTGAGTATGGGTAAATTGCCGGACATGATTCACTTTGCCACTGACATCAACTCTTACCAAAGATATGGACATGGAGTGGCAAGGTAATTGTTGCGTAATCGTGCCATCATAAGCTTCATTGACAGAACAGCGACAATGGTGCCTAAGAAAGAATAGAATCAACAGGTTGGCGAAATACTTGTGGTGCTGGGACAATATACTTTTACAGTTCTTGACCAGCTGGCCATGCAGGAAATGTTTGGAGTGAGCAAACGTCAGGCGCTGCGGATTGGTGCGCAACTTGGAGCAGTGCAGAGTAGCTGGCGAATCTGGATTGAGAAAGCCAGGCTGGTTGAGAAGTTGGAGCAGATGAGGAGGGGCGCAGCGTTTGCCTAGGAGCAGAAACTCAGAATGAGGCTGGTTCGGTAGCTGGCGGGAACAAAGTCGGAAGCTACGGCGAGGGGGATACCGATTCTGGAGGTTGGGGAGGCGATCTGGCTGGGCATCTTGAATTTCGTCTTGGGGAACTACGCATCTGGTTTGAGGATGAGGAGCAATTGTTGCGGATTTTGCTGGCATTTACGAAGAAGGCAGCGGAGGACTGGGAAGGGATAACGGCTGGACGTCTAAGGTAGTAATGCCCGATCAATTTTGAGAGGATAGAGAAGATAGAGATGCAGGAAAGCACGAGAAACAAAGCCAAGTGATCGCAGTTGAAATAAGTGAAGGAATGAGGGCGTTTGACACGCTCGAAAGGGAATGGGAAGAATTATTAGCGGAAGTTGGCTTTGCGGCGGTATTTTCTAGCCCGTCGTGGCATCGGGCCTGGCTGGACGCTTATGGAGATCAAGCCGAGGTGGCTGTTTTAACCGCGAGGGAGAATGGGCGGCTGCTCGGAGTGATGCCCATGACGCGGATGCGGACCGATGTGAAGGGTTTGTACTTTCGGCGGGTATCGCCTCTGGCACCTGGAATCACGGACTATCAGCCCTCGTTAGTGGTGCAGAAAGAGGCGGGGCGGGTATTGCCGCTGATGTGGGATGCGCTGAGGAAGCATTACGGAGGGGGTGTGTACTGGTGGCCGAATGTGCCTGAAAGTGATCCGGCGCTGGAGTTGATTCGCGAGTATCTGCGGGCCCAGGGGATGCAGTGGTTTGAGGAAGAAGAATCTTCGCTGCGACTGACCTTTGGCGGCCGTCCTCTGGAAGAAGTAGAGAAAGCCTGGACAAGTAGCCACCGCAAAGACGTAAGGAGGCAGCGCAAACGGATGGAAGAGCAGGTTGGGGCGTTGCGGATCTGGCAGCCGGAGACGGTAGCCGAGGCTGAGCCGGTGCTAGAGGAGTTTTTCCGGGTACACGATGAAAAGTGGCTGGAGCAGGGATTTCCGGGTCTGTTCGACGACGAGCGCAAGCGTAAGTTTTTTCGGGCAATAGTGCGGAGGTTGCTGGGCAAGGGTCTGCATTTTTCTACGCTGCGTGGAGCGAACGAAGACCGGGACGTGAGTTATCATTTTGGATTTTTTTCGGGTGGCTGGATGCAGTGGTATCGTCCGTCCTACCGGCATGAGTATCAGGTGTATTCACCAAGCAAGCTGCACATTGGGATGCTGATGGAGCGTGGCTGTGAGCAGGGCTGGGCTGGGTTTGATTTTCTACTGGGGCAGGAGGACTATAAGCGTCAATGGGCCGATGAAGCGATGGTAGTGAAGAGCATTCACGCCGGGTCGATGGGGTTTTCACCGGCTTATTACTGGTTTTCCGAGGGAAGGCCGTTGTTGAAGGATCGCTATGCTGGCAAGCTGATATTGTTTCGTGGCAAGCTGCGCAAGTGGCGGGAGTCGTTTGAAAGCAAGAAGGGAACGTAATGCGGCGCTATTTGAGGCAGTTGTACCGCATGCTGTATCCACGGCTTTACAGCCGGCACGATTTAAAACTGCTAGTGGGGGCCTCCCTTGGCAAGCTGGATGAGCGGTTGCTGGTGCTGGCTGCCGAGGCAGATCAGTTTCAGGGCAGTGTCCGGGCGATCCCTGTAAAGGCACCATTTGGGGAATCGATGCTGGTGGTTGCCCCGCATCAGGATGACGAGGCGATTGGTTGCGGCGGAGTGGTGTTATTGCAGAAGCGGGAAGGAAAAGCCGTGTCGGTAGTGATGATGCACGACGGTGGAGACGAGTACTCCGAAGCGGGGATGACTCGTGCCGAACTAGTGGCCTTGCGCAACGCCGAAACAGAGGCTTCGGCCCGTTTGGCTGGGGTTGGACCGGTGAGGTTTCTTGGACATGCGCGGCTTGAGGAGGCCGCCGCCGAAATTGTGGTGGCGCTAGTGGACGAGATCCGGAGCCGGAAGGTGGATGTGGTGGTTTCTCCGTTTCCGCTTGATGGGCATCCCGATCACCGGACAGCAGCGCGGTTGGTGGCCGAGGCGCTAGGTGGGATTGAATGGCCGGTGCGTGTGATGACGTATGAGGTGTGGGGCTTGTGCATCCCGAACGTGGCGGTAGTGGTAGATGCGGTGATGGAGCAGAAGCGGGAGATGCTGGAGTGTTTCCGGTGGGCGAATGCGGCGGTGGATTATACGAATACGACGACGGGCTTGAACATGTACCGGGCGCGGCAGTTGCCATCTGGCGCGGCCCGCTACGTGGAGTGTTACTTTGAGTTGCCGAAGGCGGAATACATTGAAATGATGCACCGATTGAAGAAGGGAAACGGTTAGGATGGCCTGGCGGCTTGCGAAGGGGGCGCTGCTGGGTTTCTTTCTGGCTATCAGTTTTCCGCTGGCCGCAGCGAGCGGATTTGGGCGCGTGGAGCCGGTCTATTATCTGTTCGCGCAGTTGTGCGCGCTGGTACCCGGGATTGTGGGCGACTATCTGCGGATTGCTTACTACCGGCAGACGTTGACAGAGTGCGACCTGAGCGGGCGGGTGCAGTTTGGATCTTTCTTTTCGCATCCGCAGGTAAAGCTGGCCTCGCAGGTTTATGTGGGATCCCATTGCGTGATTGGATGCTGCGAGATCGGGGCGAGGACGCAGGTTGCCTCCGGGGTAATGATTGCCAGCGGCAAAAGGCAGCATGGGCGAGACGCCGAAGGGCGGATCCAGGGTGCGGGCGAGCATTCATTTGAAGTGGTGAAGCTGGGGCAGGATTGTTGGATTGGAACCGGAGCTGTGATTTTGGCCGATGTGGGAGACAGAACAACGATTGGCGCGGGGGCGGTGGTAGTAAAGCCGATTCCGGCGGGAGTAACGGCAGTGGGCAATCCAGCCCGGCCGATAGAAGGAAAAGGCAAGTGATGGATTTTGGCATCTGGACACGGGAGCAGTATCTGGCGTTGGGGGAAAAGCGGCGCTATTCAGGGCCGCGGGTGGCCTATACGCTGCTGAGGGTGAGTGAGGATCCGAGCGAGGAAGAGATTCGCACCTTTGAAGACATCAACTTCACGTTGCAAACGACAAACGGAATTTTCCGGACGACGTTTCGGGGGCGCTTCGCCGCAGTGGATGCGATGGTGAGCAAGTTTCTGGCCGAGCGCTACGGGGAGCAGGAAGAATTGCGGGTGGAAGATCGGGCGGCCTCAAACGGACTGACCTCGTTTGAATGGGCGCAAAAGTTGTATGAGCAGTTTCCACGAGTAAAGGTGACGTCGTCGGATATTTTGCAGAACTTTCATGAGCTGGATCTGGGGGGCGGGGAACTGTATGTCGTGGAGCCGAATGGGACACCGCTGCAATATGTGAGGCCGCCTTTTGTTGTGCCGCTGGGACAGTTGGCGAGCTGGAAGTATCCCGTGATCCGGATCCTTGGT
>CAZZGS010000430.1:0-4580 GCA_964653845.1 uncultured Bryobacter sp. | reverse complement strand
ACATCATCCTCGAGTGCGCCCTCGATTCCGGTGCCAACTACCTCGTCACCGGCAATCTCAAACACTACCCGCTCGATTGGCCAGTGGCGCGCATCGTCAATGCACGCCAGTTCTTCGATCAAACCAACTACCGCAGCTTAGTTGCTTCGGCAGTCCCGTAATACAGGCCGTTGAAGAAGAGCTTGAAGGTGCCGTGTGGCTGTGCGCGGAAGATAACTTCAGGTCCGTAAAGGAAGAGCTTGCCCTCACCAACCTTGGCTTCGGCTACGGCCACCCCGCCTTCGAGGTAATGCTGACCCCAGGCCCAACCGCTGCGAAGCGGCTTCGCATCCGCAAACCAGGCGACAGGCTTCACGTGCAACAAGCCGGCATCCGGCTTCAGCTTGAACACCGGGCTGTTTTCGAAGAATATGTCCACTTTCTTGTCCATGCCGTAGGCCAGCGGGTTCGTGTTGTCGAGAGCAACTTCAAGCACCGACCCCGGCACATAGAACTTCTCGTTCGGCAGCTTACGCTCGGTGCCATTGGCCAGACGCTCCACCAACTGGTCTGCCACCGGCAAGCCCAGCATTTGCGCTAGTGCCGTCGAGGTACCGATCGTCAAAACCGTACCACCTGATTCGAGGAACTTCTTGAGATGGGGGACAGTCTTTTCCTTGGTTACGCGGCCTTGCCGATCGCGCCATTCCTGCGTCAGGTTCATTGCGCCACCCTCTGCGCCACCTCCACCGCCAAAGCGGGCCCGCTCTGAGATGCCTCCAGTGACAAACACGAGGACATCAAACTTCGAGCGCAACTCACCCTGATCGAGCGACGGCGGATACACCACCTCGAACGGAAACTGGAACTGCTCAAAAAGCCAACGCGTCCAGCCCGATGCCATCGAGCCGCCAACGTTATCCCACAGTCCAATCCGGATCGGTTTCAGTTTCAGAGCGTCACCCGTTGGCTTGGTTGCGGCCGTTGTGAAAGTCACCTGGGCATCCTTGGCAATCCCCGCAACATTCTGAGCGGTCTTGGTCTTCAAAGGAACATAAATCGTTCCGGCTTCAAGGCCATTGCTCTCCTTGAGCCAGTAAACATCTTCACCCGCTGCCAGCAGCTTGTTGACCGCCTTAAACGAATCGTTCACACGGTGGCTCAACAGATAACCAGCCGCGCCATTGCCAGTGACCTTCCCTCCTGGCAAATCGATAAAGCCGTTCAGCTTCTCAAAGGGCCCGCTGAAGTCATCGAGAATACGATCAAACTGAACACCCATCAGATAGGCCAGCGTCCAGCCAGCGCTGTCGTAAGGCGCGATCGGAGGCCCACCCGGGAACCGGAAGTCGTTCGGATAATTCTGTGGCTCAAACATATCGAGCAGGTGCGGACGGAAGGCCTGATTCGCCTTGAACACAATCGAACCTTTGGCGTACTTCTTGCCTGCCACCTCAAAGTCGGCTGTAGCGCGATGTACGGTCAATCCCATCCATTGCAGAGTCTGCGTAAATTTGACAGCCGTGTTGAAGTCCACCTGATCGGCGGGCAGGATATACCCACGCGGGTCACGCCATTCGGGCTTGAGCAAGTCCTGGTAATACTTCATTGGAACAACGCCGCCAGCGCGGCCTTCCCCCGCTATGATGCCATCTTTGGCCAGACGTTCGGTAAGCCATTCCAGACGCTTCGGAACCATCGTCCAGTTGTCTTTACTGCCTCGTTCAATCGAGTTCTTTCCCATCCGGTAAATATTGAAGAGCAGGTCGTCCTTATGCCGCGAGGCGTAATCGAGGATTGCCCGGTTTGCCGAGATCGAATATTCGATCGACTGCTGGAAGTGCCACTTCGCTTGCGGCGCAATCGGGAATGGCGTCGTCTTGTTCTGGAGCATGCGCGAAGGGACAAACGGGATGTCCATCGGCGTCGGATTGCCGGCAGACTCGGTCAGGATTCCAATCATGTTGTGGAAGTAAGATGTTGTGCGAAGGCCGCCGTTGTACCAGACCGAGAAGTTTGCACCCTCGCGTGTGGTAAACCCACCCTTGCCCTCAACCGCAAAGCGGGAATGCATGGCCGAGCCAATCTGATCGACGCCAATCATCATCAGCGGATCAAAAAGGTAGCTTGACGGATCGCGAAACGGCGGGCAGAACAAAATCGTTCCAGCCGGGCCCTGCTGGTGGTGGTTGTAGAGAATCTGCGGGATCCACTCAAGGTAAAGCTGACGGTTGATATTTTGCGTTTCCTTCTGGGTACTCATGAAGAAGTCGCGATTGTTGTCGTGCCCGACATACTTCTGATAGAGCCGCTCTGCCGTGTAGCGGCGTTTGGTTGGGTCCGCATTGCGCATGTAGTTCGAGCTCACCAGCTCCATGCCGTCCGGGTTGGCATGAACCAGAAGGATGATGCAATCGCGCAACATCCGCAGTGTCTCTTCGTCGTTGCGAGACACCATCTGGTAAGTCATCTCGATCAACTGCGCTGCGCCAAGCACTTCAGAAGCATGCAGGCCGCCGTCGATCCACACCACTGCCTTGCCTTCATTGGCCAAGACTCTGGCCTGTTCATCGCTCAGGCCTTCAGCAGTCGCCATGCGCTTGGCGATCTCTTTGAGTCGCGGGAGATTCCTGATGTTCTCTGGCGAAGACACGATCGACATATACTGCGTCCGGCCCTCTTCGGTCTTGCCGATATCGATCAGCTTCATGCGGTCTGACTCGACGGCCAGTAGCTTTACATACTTTTCGTATTGGGTATACGTGGCGAGAAAGTAGTCATCACCAACGTTCGACCCGAAAACGTCTTTGGGCGAACTGATCTTGCGCTGGGCTGCGGCGCTGAGGCAAAAAGCGAGAAGTACAATCCAGATCCGAAAATGCTGCATATCAGCAGATTGTCGCAAATTAGAGCGTCAGTTTGCGTGCCCAAATATTCCGGTACCTCACTGTTACATCGTGATCCTGCAAGCTGAGGGGCAACTCAGGCGCATGTGCCTCATAAGTACCAACCACTCGATGGGGCGTCCGGCCGATCAATTCCTTGCGATGCTGTACAACAACGCCATTAAAGATCACCGATACAAAAGCGGGCTTTGCCAAATCCTTACCCACAAAACGCGGAGCCTCCCAGATGATGTCGTAGACATTCCATTCTCCGGGCTTGCGAACCGGGTTCACCAGTGGCGGATATTGTCCATAAACAGCCCCGGCCTGTCCGTCGGCATAGGTGAAGTTGTTGTAGCTGTCGAGCACCTGAATCTCGTACATCCCCATAATCATCACCCCTGAATTGGCACGCCACTGCGAGTCACCCGAGATCTCCGCCGGTGGCGACCATTCCAGGTGCAACTGCATATCCCCAAACGCCTCATTGGTACGAGCATCGCCCGCGCCCGGCGTCACTTCCATATAGCCGTTCTCGAGCTTCCAATCCATCTTCGGCTTTCCCTTTTTTCCTGCAAAGGTCCAGTGCGAAAGGTTCTTGCCGTCCAGCAGCACGATTGCATCCGAAGGTGCCCCGCCAGCTTCGCTCGCAGGTGTAACGACGGTTGGCTTCGGTCGATCAATGTCATGAACCTTCCACCGCTGGAAGGGGATGATCGGGGTGTCGCTGTACCCTGTGGCCTGATTAAAGCGGCTCGACTTCTTCTCTTGGGCAAATGCGGCTGTACCAGCCAATACGGAGCTCAAAATTGCGCGGCGTTTCATGATGTAAAAAGGCTATCAAAGAATCCTTACTTCAAGTAGGTCTCGGCCCAGCTCAAATGCTGTTCCATGATGTTTTGCGTGAACTTCGGCTCATTCGGGCCATGCAGCGTGCGCGGATACACGATCATCTTCACCGGCACACTGCGCCGCTTGAGCGCACTGTGAAACTCATAGCCTTGCGTCGGCGGCACCCGCGGATCATTCTCTCCATGCAGGATCAGCGTCGGCGTCTTCACATTTTGTATGTAGTTCATCGGCGAACTCCGCTTATAAACTTCGGGCAATTCCCACGGCGGCCCACCGAAATAATCCTCATAAACAGCCGGGATGTCCTGTGTCCCATACATCGAAACGTGATTCGTTATCCCGGCTCCGATCGCCGCACACTTGTAGCGGCTTGTTTGCGTCACCGTCCAAGCCGTCATATACCCGCCATAACTCCAACCCATCACACACATCTTTTCGACATCGGCAACCCCCATCGAGATCACCTGATCGACACCCAGTTGGATGTCCTGAAAATCAAGCCCACCCCAATCCTGATCCACCTTGTTCCGGAACGCGGCCCCATACGCTGTAGACCCACGCGGGTTCGGCCTTAACACTGCAAAGCCTTTCGATGCAAAAGTCGCAATCGGGTACAACCCACCCGCCCCGACAAAGCTCTCGGCAAACACCCCCGATGGCCCGCCATGAATATTCAAAATCAGCGGTGCTTTGGTTCCAGCTTTGTCCCCTATCGGGTAAGTCAAAATCCCCTCGATTGCCAAACCATCCTTGCCCTTCCAGGTGATCACTTCAGACTTCGCCACGACCGGTAACTCAAGCCCCGCGTTAGCAGAACTCACCTGCACCGGCTCACCACCGAGGGCCATCACAAAGGCCTCCACC
>CAZZGS010000429.1:0-4583 GCA_964653845.1 uncultured Bryobacter sp. | reverse complement strand
GCTTGAGTTTGCCTTTCGCATGAAAGGTGCATCGCGACTTTGTCTTGTGACCGATGCCAATCGTGCACTGGATCTTTCTGCCGGTCGCTACCGCTTTGGGCACCAGGAGACTGGGTCATGGTTTGAGAGTGACGGCAGGGTTGGCTTTGTTCCGGGGCAGGGGCTGGCAAGTTCTGTAGTTGGGATGGACCAGATGGTGCGCGTTATGGCACGAGATACTACGGCCAGCTTGCCTGAAGTTATCCGCATGGCCAGCCTGACACCTGCCGAAAGAGCCGGAGTTTCTGCCGATACGGGCAGCCTTGCGCCAGGTAAGATCGCTGACGTGTTGGTTCTCAGCCGCAACCTCGAAGTTGAGGCTGTCTATCTTGGAGGCGAGCGCATAGACTGGTAGCGATATGCCCGCTTGCCGTGGATCGATCAGCGCGTTGTTGCTTTTTGACGTCGCCGAAGAACTGGACCTCAAAGAATTGCGCAGCCTGCTTGGCTCGGCTGCGCCAGTGCGGTCGCCTGAATTCCGCCAGCCGGCGCCGGTCTATGTCCGCTACGAACAGGCCCCTGTTACTGAGCCGACAGATTCGTTTCACCTGGCCACCGGTGAGTCTGTCGATGCCCGGTTGCGTTATTTCGAGTATGGTGTGGTGAGCCTCGAGATCCAGCTTCACTTTCACTGCGACTGGCCAGAACTGATTGCGCTCTCGCATCGCTGGATTGAAGCCGGTGAGGTGGAACAGCGCGGGCTTGAGATTGCGCATCGCCACGTCAATCGCATCAAGTCTGCAGTGAAGAAACCCTATGGGGAATGGCTGGACGAGGACTATTATGTCGTCCACCTTCACGAGGTGCGCGGCGAAGATGGTGCCTTGCTAACCGGGCAGGAATTATTGACCCGGAATGGCGTTGATCTTGCACAAATCCTGCGTGGAGAAACACAGGCGCTGTCTGATGGTGAGCGAAAAGAGATCCTCTCGTCGAGCCTTTCCTACTTTCCAGCCGACGCTCTCCTGGTGGGCTGGCTGGCGGCGGTAGTTTACGATACGCCACACGCAGCGGCGCCAATTCTCGACCTACTCGAATATGCCAACACCCAGTTGCTTGAATACCGGCGTTACGACGAAATTCTCTCTGGGGTGCTCAAGCATGCCTATGGAGAACTCGATCGCCGGGGTGGTCTTTGGGCAAGCTGGCGATTGGCGCGCGAAGCCAAGCGAATGAACCGGCTGCGTCTTGAAGTGATCGAACTTACCGAGCGTACCGACAACGCGATCAAATTCTTGAGCGACATGTTCTACGCTCGCGCTTACCGGCTGGCAGCGGCAAAAGTGGGGGCCAACGACTACCGCAATCTGGTCGACCAGAAGCTGAAAACGGCGGGCGAACTTTACCACTTCATGGTGAGTGAATTCCGCGAGGCGCGCAGCTTTCTGTTGGAGTTGACCATCGTGATAATCCTGATCATCGAATTGATCCCGATTCTCAAGGTAAAGTAGCGGGTGATGAACTCTGCCCTGGTGGTTAGCTTCGACGCTGGCACAACTTCTGTCAAAACTCTCGTATTCGATCAGATCGCAAGGCCTGTCATTACGACCACGCAGATTGGCTACGACCTGCACACGACATCCGACGGCGGTGTCGAAATACAGGCCTCCGATCTTTTTGCCGCAGCTCTTGCCAGCCTCGATCAGGCTCACAAAGCACTTGCGCAACTCGGCCGCAAGCCGGACGCGGTATCGATGTGTACCTTCTGGCATTCCTTTCTCGGGGTTGACGCCCAAGGCAAACCTTCCAGCCCGATCCTGCATTTGCTAGACACCCGCAGTCAACCGGCTGCCGAGCAATTGAAGCGCGATCTCGACGAGGTGCAGTTTCATTCGCGCGTAGGTACCGTTTTTCATCCCAGCTACTGGCCAGCCAAAATCATGTGGCTGCGCGAGCAGCGTAGCGATTGGTTTGAGGCTTCGGCACAGTGGATGAGCTTTGGGGAATATCTGTTTCTTGAGTTTTTTGGCCGCGCTCATGCAGCGACTTCGATGTTATCGGCTACTGGCTTGTGGAATTCAAACACACAAAGCTACGACGCCGGCCTCGTTGCGCATCTCGGCCTGAGGCCGGAACAGTTGGCCGATCTCAGTCTGCTCGATCAACCTGCGCAGGGTCTGCTTCCTGCCTATGCCAAGCGCTGGCCTCTGTTTGCAGAGATCCCGTGGTTCCCCTCGATTGGCGACGGTGCTGCCAACAACATCGGCTGCGGCTGTGACACGCCGAGCGAGTTTGCCTTGATGGTTGGTACTACCGGTGCAATGCGAGCTGTCTTTGAGCGGCCGCATGTCGAGATCCCGCAGGGGCTCTGGTGTTACCGCCTGGACCCTCGTCGCTTCGTCCTCGGCGGTGCATTGTCAAACGGCGGCAAGGTATTTGAATGGGTGATGGAACGCTTCCAGATGCCGGCTGACTGGGAGCGGCAACTCTCTCAAATCACTCCTGGCTCGCATGGCTTGACGGTAATGCCGCTCTTTGCCGGCGAACGCAGCACAAAGTGGCGAGCCGATGCCCGCGGTGCGATCACAGGGTTGAACCTCAACACGACGCCGGTCGAGATTCTGGCTGCTTCGCTCGAATCGGTGGCCCTGCGCTTTCGCTTGCTTTACGATATTCTCTCTGATCGGCTTGGTGCGCCCGAGCGCGTGATCGCCACCGGTGAGGCGTTGCGTAAATCTACTGTCTGGACACAGATGATGGCCGATGCCCTCGGCCGCCCGATTGTCGCAAGTCTTGAGAAGGAGACGTCTGCGCGGGGTGCTGCGATGCTGGCTCTCGAACGAATCGGCGCAGTCAGCCATCTCAGCGAGATCCCATCCACCACTGGGGACACCTTTCTGCCGCGGCCACAGTTCGCCGATGCCTACTCGCGACTGCTCGAAGAACAGAAAACGCTTTATCGCCGTCTTTTTGAAACTCCGTAGATGCGAAAATAGCGGCAATGCCTTCTGAACTCAGCCCCGAGCTGCAAGCGCGCGCCGCAAAAATCCAGGTTCTACTGATGGACGTCGATGGCGTCCTTACCGATGGCCGTCTCTACAACATCCCATTTCCGGATGGTTCGATTCTTGAAACCAAAGCATTTGATTCGCAAGATGGCATTGCCCTGCAGTGGCTGAGCTGGCACGGCATTGTTACCGGTGTGATCTCTGGCCGGGTTTCTCCCGCCACCACCGAGCGCGCCCGTCAGGCCAAGATGAAGTATGTCTATCAGGGTCACATCGAAAAGATCCCGATTCTCGACGAGATTATGGCCGATGTACAGGTAGAGCCTGAGAATGTCGCCTACATTGGCGATGATTTCACCGATGTCGTCATCTATAACCGCGTTGGCCTCAGCTTTGCTACCGCCAATGCCCGCGAGGAAGTGAAACGCTCCGCTCACGTGACAACTGCCGCCAAAGGTGGAGAAGGTGCAGTACGTGAAGTCTGCGAACTGATCCTCAAAGCCAAGGGTATCTGGCCAGAAATTCTCAAAAAGTACGAAATCCATGTCTGAAACCAAGCTTGCTCTTTTGCTCCGCGTTCACCCCGGCCCCGGAGTCCTCCACCAGATCACGGGCGTGATCGCCGCCCATCAGGGCAACATCACCTCGGTGGCCATTCTTGGCAGCCGCCTGGACAATGAAGAGCGAACTTTCTTTGAGATTGAATTGCCACAACCGGATTCCGAGATTGTGTTGAGTGAATTGGCGGCTCTACCATCTGTGCTTGAAGTCGAACAGGTACGCAGCATGGAAAAAATCTACGGTAAGCGGATCATCATTATGGGTGGTGGTGCGCAAGTCGCTCAGGTCGCCATCGGCGCGATTTCAGAAGCCGACCGTCATAACCTGCGCGGCGAACACATCTCGATTGACACGATACCGCTGGTGGGCGAGCAACAACTGGCAGATGCGGTGCGAGCCGTCGCGCGGCTGCCGCGCGCCAAAGCGCTGGTGCTCGCCGGCTCGCTGATGGGTGGCGAAATCGAAATCGCCGTGCGCGAAGTTCGGGCCCAGGGCCTGCTTGTGGTGAGTCTCAATATGGCCGGCAGTGTGCCCGAGGCGGCCGATCTGGTGGTTTCAGATCCAGTCCAGGCCGGGGTGATGACCGTAATGGCAGTCGCCGATACTGCAAAATTCAACATCGCACGTCTGAAGCAAAGAGTGTTTTAGGCCGATATTCTCATTTGAGCAGCATCAGCCCCCCCATTCCCGAAAATCTCGCTCGCGCTTACTCGATTCTCGAGGTGCGCCCGATGTCCACGAACGAAGAAGTGCGCGCCGCCTATCTCGATCTGGTGAAAATTTGGCATCCCGACCGTCACCATACTGAGCCCGATCGTCTTCGTCGTAAGGCCGAAGACAAGCTCAAAGAAATCGTTAATGCTTACGAAACGATCCAGAAGCACGGTGAGATGGCCGAAGAGGTCCCGCTGATTGCGATGGATTTTGGGGAGTTCTGGGGATTTATCGATGAACAGGGTAAAACGGTGATTCACCCGGAATTTTCACAGGCACGAGGCTTTGTGCGTGGGCTTGCCGCTGTGCAGTCGGTAGAGT
>CAZZGS010000428.1:0-4585 GCA_964653845.1 uncultured Bryobacter sp. | reverse complement strand
GATCAGCGCGACCTTTGCTTTCGCCAGCGGCGTTCATGGCTATTTCTCATCGCGTGCTGTTGCAGACACGCACCCTCTTCGCTTTGGCACCTGGATCTACGGCAGCAAGGGTGTGATCTTTCTCCCGAACGGAATCTACCCCGATGGCGGACTACACATACTGCGATCTCCGGCCTGGCTTCCTGACGCGAAACACCAATGGGAAGCAATCCCGGCAACACCCGATCCAGGTATTCGCAATGGACCGGAGATTGCCAATGCCCTGATGGTGGCCGATCTGATTCGAGCGATCGAAGGCGATTCCCGGCCCTGCTGTAACGAGGAAGATGGACGCTGGACCATCGCAATGATCGAGAGTGTTTATGCCGCGCAGAAATCAGGCCAGCGCGTGGCGCTATACAATTACCGTGACAAGGAGCTTGTTCCCAGATGACACCATCAAGACGTGGCTTTATTACCAGCGCAGCGGCATTGCCACTGGCTGAATCTTTGCAGTCGGCTCAATCTTCTGCATCCGGCATTCCTACTCGCCCGCTCGGTAAGACCGGCGTTCAGGTCTCGATGCTTGGTCTGGGCGGCCACCATCAGGCTCGGCCCAAGGAAGAAAGCGAATCCTTCCGCATTGTCCATGCCGCCATCGACAACGGCATCACGTTCATGGACAATGCTTGGGATTATCACGATGGCCGTGCCGAAGAAGTGATGGGCAAGGCGCTCGCGATGGATGGCTACCGCAAGAAAGCCTTCCTCATGACCAAGGTCTGTGATCGCGACTATGCCGGCGCAATGAAGCATCTTGAAGACAGTTTGCGTCGACTGAAAACCGACGTGATTGATCTGTGGCAATTCCACGAGTGCAACTACTACAACGACCCCGAAATGCTGCAGGAAAAGGGTGGCCTCCGTGCCGCGATTGAAGCCAAGAAGCAGGGCAAGATTCGCTTTATCGGTTTCACCGGACACAAGCACCCGCGGATCCATCGCAAGATGCTGGCTCTCGATTTTGCTTTTGATGCATGCCAGATGCCCAACAATGTCATGGATTACCGCTTCGAGAGCTTCCGCCACGAAGTGATGCCTGAATGCGCCAAGCGCGGTATGGGTGTCATCGGGATGAAGGGCTGTGGAGGCGACGCTCGGATGTTGAAGGACGGTGTTGTGACGGTTGAAGAATGTTACCGCTACTTCTTATCGCAGCCCATCAGCACTCAGGTTGTTGGCCTCGCAAACATGGAAGACCTCAACAGGGCACTCGCGATGGCCCGTAGCTTCAAGCCCATGACCGCGCCTGAATTACAGACGCTCAGCTTCAGACTAAAAGATGTCTCTGGCGACGGCCGCTACGAGCACTTCAAGACAACCCAACGCTACGACTCAGGACACCATCGCAAGCAGCATGGATTCGCCGAATGAGCTGGAAGGCGTCGCTCTTCCTGCTTGCTTGTACTGCCTCCGCCGAGGTCCTCTTTAGGGCCAATTTCGAAACGGGCGATCTGAGCGAGTGGAGCAAGACTGGCACTCGCGGGCAGAACTCAACGCCTCGCAATATTCAGGTAGTCAGCGACATCGTTCAAAGCGGAAAGTACGCGGGCAAGTTCACGATCCACGAAGACGATGTCTTCAACGCCCAGCAGTTGCGCGTGCAGGTGGGTGGCCCGAAGATCACGATCGAGGAAGGCTCCGATACCTACATGTCCTTCTACATGTACATGACGGATGCGCCCAAAGACCGTGACAACTTCTTCTACTGGGAAGGAACTCCCCCGCCCAGATACAACAACGTCATGACCTGGTGGGTGGAGCCCAAAGATGGCGGCGGTACGTCTATCAAGTACGGCACAGGCAACCTTGGCCGCAATGGCACACATTGGGGGGCTGACTTCACAACGGGCAAATGGCACCATCTGGCCATGCACATCCATTGGTCTGAAGATGGTGAGAAAGGCAACACGCGGCTCTGGTTCGACGGAGCCCTTGTGCTCGACATAAAGCTCAAGACCAAGGGCGCAGAGACGATCTACTTCTGCCAGCCAGGAATCCATCGCAGCCCTCACAAGCCCTCAGTGGATACGATCTATTTCGACAATTTCATCCTTGCCGACAAGGTTGAAGACATCTTCGAGCGAAACTCTCCGACTGGGAAATGAGCCTCCAACCAGTCGCGCTATCGGCCATATTCCGTCACCTGACTGCATATGGTTGTTCTTAAAAACGGGAATCGGAGCCCAATCCACTGAAATAGCCTACTTCTGGCTTCTGTCGGGGTGGAGCAGCAGACGGTCCTCAAAATGCACCACGGAACATGTTTCAAAGAGGATCTAATGTCATTCGGAATCTATATTGCCGGTTTCTTGTTGTTGATTGCAGGTTTGATCTATGGAGCAGTGATTCTTCATATTTCTGCCCAGTGGATTGTCGTGGGATCGATGGTCCTTGTCGGCTTCGGGATACTCTCCGCAGTACAGGCAACTCGGGGCAAAGATCCTTCCTAATTCAAGATAAAAGCCCACATGGTATCTCCAGTGGCGACTGTCAGATACTGGTGGCCGTCAAGCTGGAAGGTTTGCGGCGCATTCGTAATGTTGCCAATCCGAGCGTTCCACAGAGGCTTGCCGGTTTTCGCGTCATGTGCCACCAGATTGCCCATCCCGTCGCCTGCAAAGACCAGCCCTCCTGCTGTGGCCAAAATACCACCGCCTCCGCCGTTGCCGTAGTAGCGATGCCTCCAGACTACTTTGCCGTTACGGTAGTCAATAGCACTTAGATAATTGCCGCCCGTACCCACACCAACTTCTTCTTTGCCACCAAGCCCCATCGACCCTCGTGGATCAATGTCTGTCAGATAGAAAAGCGAATACCCATTGCCTTCGGGAACGTAGAACAAGCCGGTATCCGGCGAGTACGCCGGCGGCTGCCAATTGACCGTACCGTCCGACGTAGGTGAAACCAGCGCACCACCCACGGTCGGGTCCTTAAGCGGATCATGTTCTGGTCCGCCAAATTTGTTCAGCCCCTTGGCCCAGTTTGTCCATTGCCCATACTTGGACGTTACCAGCCGTTCCCCGGTCACTCGATCCAGTGTAAAGAAATAGCCGTTTCGGGCTGCCGTCAGAACAAGCTTTCGCATCTTGCCGTTGAAGGGGGCGTCCACCAGAACAGGCGTCTGCGCGGAGTCGTAATCGTGCATGTCGTGCGGAGAAGTTTGGAAGTACCAGGCCATCTTGCCAGTGTCGACGTGGATTGCCACTAGCGAACACGTGAAGAGGTTGTCGCCATCGCCGCGTTTACCTGTGGTGTACGCGGGAGTGGGGTTGCCGGTGCCGATGATGTAGAGCTTCGTTTCCGGATCGTAAGCTCCAGGAATCCAGGTTTGCGCTCCACCATGGCGGGCAGCGTCGAGGCTGGCCCAGGTATCCAGACCCGAGTCACCCTTCTGCATCGGGACAGTGTAGAACTTCCACTGCAGATCGCCGGTCTCGGCATCAAAAGACAAGAGAAAGCCGGGCGAATCGATGTCGTTGCCTGTCCCAACCAGCACGTGGTTGCCTACGACAATCGGCGCTGGAGTAGAGAAGTAGCCTTGCTCCAGATCGGCGATGGTCTTGTGCCAACGCTCTTTGCCCGTCTTGGCATCGAGCGAAACCAGGTAGTTGTCCGGCGTCTCCATGTAGAGTTAGTTGTTCCAGATAGCCATGCCGCAGGTCTTCCAGTAGTAGTGCCAGAGCTCTCGGCCATCGCGTGCATTTACCGCCCACGCATTGTCCGGCATCGTGAAATACAAGGTGCCGTCTACCGCAAGCAATGACGCCTTGATCGTGCCGCCACCGGCTGCAAGTTCGCCAGTTCCCTCACCACCCACAATCAGCTTGGTTGGCGTGCCTCCGCCGAACCTCCCGCGTTTAGCACCTGCCGTCGGAGGCATACCAGGTGTGTAGCGAACACTCCAGGCGAGCGAAAGATGCTTCACCGTTGAGGTGTTGATCAGGTTGAGCGCACTGAATCGGCGTCCAGAATAGTCCCCGTTATAGGTGGGCCAGGAATCCTTGAGTGGCTTGAGCAACTCTGCCGGTGTCACCCCACCGCCCTGCGCGAGCGACGCCACAGAGACTGTCAATACAAGTAAGAATTGGAGGAACTTCATTTTAGGGTCACCAGATAAGCGGTCACGTTGTGTACATCTTTGTCGGCGTAAACAGAAAGCAGTTTACAGTGCGGTGTCAGAGGATCGGTCACTTCCACCTTCGGCACATCACCATCGCGACGGAAGGATCGCACAGAGCCATCGGTAAGCTCCAGCGTCACCACAAAATCGTCGATCCGAAGCAGACGACCTTGAACAGCAGGGCCACCCTTTACTGGGGTTACCGATGCAGTTATGATGCGGCGAGAAGACTCGCTCACTGGCCCGCCCCGTCCGGCTCGCCCTCCGCCTGCTACCCAGATATTCTGGAGTATTTTCGGGTTCTTGATCCGTGTCGCCATACCTTTCAAATCACCCGCTGCCGAATGACAACTGGAACACTTTGCTTCAAAGTACAACTTGCCTGCCTATGCGTCGCAAACCAGGATCGTTGGCGGTTCCTGG
>CAZZGS010000427.1:1242-4606 GCA_964653845.1 uncultured Bryobacter sp. | reverse complement strand
CCTCACCACCTCCGGTCGCTACTTCGGCTTCGTCACCGGTGGCGCACTCCCCACCGCCCAGGCTGCCAACATGCTGGCTACCGCCTGGGATCAAAACACCGCCCTCACCGTCATGTCCCCAGCCGGCACCCACATCGAACAAACCGCCCTCAACTGGCTAGCCCAACTCCTTCACATCCCCGCAACCGCCGCCGGCGCTTTCGTCACCGGAGCCACTATGGCCAGCTTCACCGGCATGGCCGCCGCCCGCCACGCCCTCCTCAAGGCCAAAGGTTACGACTGCGAGTCCCAGGGCCTCTTCGACGCCCCAGCCTTCCCCGTTGTAGTCAGCGAAGAAAGCCACAGCACCCTCTTCAAAGCCCTCGCCATGCTCGGCCTCGGTCGCGATCGCGTCCTCAAAGTCCCCACAGACGCCCAGGGCCGCATGAACCCAACCCTCTTCCCAACACTCAACCAACCCGCCCTCGTTTGCCTCCAGGCCGGCAACGTCAACTCAGGCGCAATGGACCCCGCCAACCAACTTATCCCTCTCGCCAGGCAATCCAACTCCTGGGTCCACGTCGACGGTGCCTTCGGCCTCTGGGGCGCAGGCAACCAATACGCCGAAGCCGACTCCTGGGCCACCGACGGCCACAAGTGGCTCAACGTCCCCTACGATAGCGGCATCGTCTTCGTTCGCGATCCCCAAGCCCTCACTGGCGCAATGGCCATCTCCGCCAGCTACCTCAATTCCGCCGGCGGCATCGAGCCCATGCACAAATCTCCCGAAGGCTCTCGCCGCGCCAGAGGCATCGACGCCTGGGCCGCCCTCCTCTCTCTAGGCGAAACCGGCGTCCGCGAAATGATCGACCGTTGCTGCCAACACGCTCGCACCCTCGCCACAACCCTAAGCCAAAACGGCGTCCAAATCCTCAACGAGGTCAACTTAAACCAGGTCCTCGCCGCCCTCGATACCGACGAAAAAACCCTCGCCTGGATCGAAACAATCCAGAACGAGGGTATCTGTTGGGCCGGTTCCACCCTCTGGCATGGCCGCCGCGCCATGCGCATCAGCGTCTCCAGTTGGGCCACCACCAACGAGGACGTAGAGCGAAGCATCCATTCGATGCTCCGCTCCCGCCCCTTTTAACTAACGAGCCATCGCCGGCTCAAACTGCCGTTCCACACTCAACACACCCTTCTGACGAAGACCCGTCAATGCCAGCCCATAACGGCCGCGTACGCCCGTCTTCTCAAAGATATGCTTCAAGTGAATCTTCACCGTCCCGGGCCGGATCCCAAGGTCACGCGCGATTTCGCGGTTCTTCAACCCGTGCTCCACTAGCTCCATCACTTGTGTTTCACGCGGCGTCAGCGCAGAGCGCGGATGACGATCCTCACGCGGCTGTTCACGGAACACAGAATCTTCCATCCAGTTCTTCCCCTGCACCACCGTGCGAATGCAGCTCAACATGTTAGATGGTGCAGTCGATTTCCGCAAAATCCCCTTCGCCCCAGCCTGCAAAAACCGCAGCGCCTCAGCTTCTGTCATCGACACCCCCCAAACTATCGCCTTTGGCATCGGACGCGTCTGGCTCGCAATCGGAGCGTCATTCGGTGAAAACGAGGCCGTCCCCAACCGCTCCAGGTCTTGTTCGGCCAATCGCAGGTCTTGAATCCAGTCCACCACGGCCTGCATTCCCAGCGCCTTGTCGATCAATACAACATCAGGGCGCTGCCGTCGGGAGATTTCCCGGCACAATGCCAGGTTTTCGCAAACTCCGGTAACACGGAGGTCATTAGTTGAAGAAAGTACGGCCCGCACTCCCTCCACGGTCAGGGGTTGGGTTTCGCACAACAATACAGTTGCTTGCGATCCTGTTGCTGGGGGCATTGGTTGGGATTCGGGCTTCGGTTGTAACTGTGAGGAGATAAAATCCATCAAATTGCTTTCATTCACGGTGAAGTATGCCTTTCGGGAACAAAGCTAGTTGCGCTTCTCAAATGCCGGACTAGCTTCGTTTAGTTTTCGGGTCTAGCCTTCCCCCAGGCCTAGGGGAATATTTCGACTCGGGAAAGCTTATCGACTCGTATCACCATCCTTTTAGTATTTTTTTGAAGATTTTCTTCTCTATCGTTTTTGCTTTTTTCAGACGATAGCCCACTACGGTATAGAGTCTGCACATTAGAGCCCTATGGAATCAAAGCTATGAGTAAGGTCGACATTTTTCAGAGCGCTGGCAGTTGGAAGTACCTTGTCATCTGTCCCTCTCAGGGCATCACAAGGGATATTCACCAGGCTCTCGGCAGCAAAATGAGCCAGGCTGAGATCCTCGAAATTCCCGTCTACCCCCCTCCCGCCGGCTTACTCGAAGTCCTCAGTGTTCAGAATCCCGATATCTGTCTCGCCGATGTAGCCAGTGATCGTGAGCGCGGTCTCAACTTAATCAAAGAAATTTCGTCCATGCAGCCCAGGATGCCAATCATCGCGGTCATGCCTCCCAACGATACCGACCTCATCCTCCGTTCCCTCCGCGCCGGTGCCTCAGAATTCCTCGTTCACCCTATCTCGAGCGAGCAGCTCGAAGAAGTCCTTGGCCGCATCGTTGCCAAAAACCCTCTCATCAAAGGTTCAGGCAAAGCTGGCCGCGTCATCGCGGTTGTCCCTGCCAAAGGAGCCTGCGGCGCCTCTACCGTCGCCAGCGGCCTCACCTTCCACTGGAAGAAAAAAGCCGGCAAAATCCTCCTCGCAGACCTCGATCCCCTCACCGGCACCCTCAGCTTTCTGCTCAAGCTTAAGAGCCAGTACAGCTTCATGGACGTCGTCACGCTCACCCAGTCTCTCGATCCCGATCTCTGGCGCAGCCTCGTTGCCACCACTCAAAACGTCGACGTCCTGCTCTCCCCGGAGAGCCCCGTCGACGGCATCCACGACCTGATGGACGCTTCGGCGATCATCGATTACGCCCGCTGGCACTACGAAACCACCATCCTCGACACCTGCAGCGCCTACGGCCCCTGGAACCTTTCCGTTCTCCGCCTGGCTGACGAGATCCTCCTCGTCTCCACCAACGAGCTTCCCTCCCTCCAGGCCACTCAGCGTGCTCTCAGCTATATGGAGCAAAACCGCATCGACCGCTCCAAAGTGAAACTTATAGTCAATCGCTACAACCGCGACGTCGGCCTCAGTAAAGAAGTCATCGAAACCGCCATCCGCTGCGAAGTCTTCCAGGTCCTCCCCAGCGATTTCGAAGGCGTCCAGCGCGCCATGATCGAAGGCAAACCCTCTCCCGTCGGGTCCCCTTTCGGCAAAAGCCTCGCCCAACTCGCTGAAAAACTGGGCGGCTCAAACCCCGAGTCCTCCAAGCCTGCCAAGTCCTCATCC
>CAZZGS010000427.1:0-1232 GCA_964653845.1 uncultured Bryobacter sp. | reverse complement strand
ATGATCGACGGCAAGCCCTCCCCCACCACCTCGCCCTTCGGCAAGGGTCTATCCCAACTCGCTGAAAAAATGGGTGGTGCAGCCGATCCTCCAAAGGCCTCCAAGCGCGGCTCCTCCTGGGGCGGCCTCTTGAACCTCTTCTCCCGAACTTCCAGCTAAACTGGTTCTTTGGCTGATCTCAACTCCAACACTGCCCGCGACTATCTCGCGCACAGATTAGCCCTGCCGCCAGCTAGCATCCACGTCGAAGAGCTCCTCGGCGGCGTCTCCAATCTCGTCTTCCGCGCTCAGATTGAAGGCCAACCAGACCTCATCCTCAAGCAATCCCTCGCCAAGCTTCGTGTCAAAGAAGACTGGTACAGCGACCGCACCCGCATCTTCCACGAAATAGACGCCCTCACCCTCCTCGCTCCTCTGGCCCCCCAAGGTAGCCTCCCCACCGTCCTTTTTGAAGACCGCGACAACTTCCTCTTCGCCATGTCCGCAGCGGCTCCAAACGCTCCCACCTGGAAAGAAAACCTTCTCGCCGGCATCACCCAATCCACCCTAGCCGTCCAGGCTGCCCAGCTTCACTCTGTCTTCCTCCAGCCTCACGACTTCAACCATCGCTTCGCCGGCCTAGACCTCTTCGACCAGCTCCGCCTCGACCCCTACTACCGCTTCACAGCCACCCGCCACCCAGATCTGAAACCCTACTTCGATCAAGCAATCGAGCAATCCCGCACCCAGCTCCACGCCCTCACTCACGGCGATTGGTCCCCCAAAAACTTCCTCGTCAACCCCGGTCCCAGCCTCTTCTCGATCGACTACGAAGTCATCCACCTCGGCGATCCCAGCTTCGACGTAGCCTTCCTCCTCAACCACTTCCTTTTAAAAGGTTGGCACCGCGCAAGAACCCGCGCCCAATACGTCGGCCTCGCCCTCGACTACTGGCGAAATCTCAAACACAACTTCGATTGGCTCGAAGCCTCCACCATCCGCCACCTCGGCTGCCTCCACCTCGCCCGTGTCGACGGCAAATCCCCGGCTGAATACCTAAGACCGCCCGAACAAGTCCAGGTCCGCCGCTTTGCCCGCGACCTGATCCAGAACCCACCCCGCACCATCGCAGAAGTATTTGAAATGCAAGCAGAGGCCTTCCATGAGTAACCACACCATCCAGTCGATCCGCGCCTTCGAAGTCCTCGACAGCCGCGGCCGCCCCACCGTCGAAGCCCACGTCCCACTCCACA
>CAZZGS010000426.1:0-4625 GCA_964653845.1 uncultured Bryobacter sp. | reverse complement strand
AATCAAAAATGTCATCGCATAAGTCCAACAATCCAACTACTCGACGCGAAGCACTCCGCCGCGTCGGCAACGGCTTCGGCATGATGGCCTTTGCCGGCTTGGTGAACAATTCACTCAGTGCGGCTGGCGCTCTGGCCACTCCCGATGGTAGCGTCGGCTACAAGCTCGATCACCCCCAACGCGTCAAGCGCATCATCTTCCTCTTCATGAATGGTGGGCTCTCCACCATCGATAGCTTCGACCCCAAACCCGCCCTCGACAAGTACGATGGCCAGCCAATGCCGGGTGGCGAAGTAAAGACCGAACGCAAGACCGGCGAGCTTATGCGCTCTCCCTTTACTTTCAAAAAGTACGGCAAGTGCGGCATGGACATTTCTGAGCTTTGGCCCAGTCTCGGCGAAGTCGCCGACGACATCGCCTGGGTCCGTTCTGTCCACACCGAGATCCCCAACCACGAACCAAGTTGCCTCATGATGAACACCGGCGCCAATCAGGCCGGTCGCCCCTCCCTCGGCGCATGGCTCACCTATGGCCTGGGAACTGACAACCAGAATCTCCCAGGCTACGTAGTTCTTTGCCCAGACCTGCCCTCCACCGTCGGTCCTCCACTCTGGTCCAACGGCTTTCTGCCCGCGATCAATCAGGGCACCTTCATCTCCGACAAAATCCAAACGAACCCAAACGCGCCGCCCGAGCCGAAAGAACCCGAAATGCCGGCCAAGGACAAAGACGGCAAAGAGATGAAGAAGGAAGAGAAAAAGGTTGTAGTCGAGAAATCCTTCGATCCTAAAAAGCTCATTTCCTACGTCAATAATCCTAAGTTTGAGCTAACAGAACAGCGACGCGAGATCGACCTCCTCAACAAGATGGAAGGCATTAAGCGCACCCGCGAAGGCTCAGACGCCCAGGTAGAAGCGGTCCTCAAGTCGATGGAAGTCGCCTACCGAATGCAGACCGAAGCTCCCGAAGTCTTCGACATCCGCAAGGAATCGGAAGCCACCCAGAAGCTCTACGGCCAAGGCTCCACCGCACGCGGTTGCCTCACTGCCGTTCGCCTCGCAGAAAAAGGCGTCCGCATGACCCAGGTCTATTACGCCAAGGGCGACCCCTGGGATGCTCACGGCGACATCATGGCCCACAAGGTCAACGCCAAGAATTCCGACCAGGCCTTCGCCGCTGTAATCAAAGACCTCAAGGGCCGCGGCCTCTGGAAAGATACTCTTGTCATCTGCGGTTCAGAATTCGGCCGTACTCCCGTCCGCGAAGTTGGCGGTGGTGGCGGCAACGTCAAACGCGGTCGCGACCACAATCCATTCGGCTTCACCATGTGGTTGGCCGGCGGCGCAGTTAAGGGCGGTTCCATCTATGGGGCCACCGACGACTTCGGCTTCAAAGCGGTAGAAAAACCAGTCCATGTCCATGACATCCACGCAACCGTATTGCATCTCATGGGTATCGACCACACCAAGCTCACTTACCGTTACAGCGGCCGGGACTTCCGTCTCACCGATGTCAGCGGCAATGTTCTCCACGATCTGATCGCCTAGTCGCGATCCACATCCGGTCTATACTACCCCTCCGTCCGGGGCCTTGAACCTGTCGTTCAAAAAACAAAAACAAAATCATTCAGGGGTAGTGTCTAATGTCAAGACTCGTCGTCTCTCTGCTGCTTGCCAGCAGTGCCGCGCTATTTGCGCAATCCAGTTCCCTCCAGGGCACGGTATCGGACCAACAAGGTGCCACCATACCCGACGCCGTAATTTCTATCTCTAACCAGGAAACTGCCGTTTCCCGCCAAGGCGTTTCAAGCTCCACCGGCACCTACAGCTTCCCTCAGCTTCCTCCGGGCAACTATCGTCTGGAGGTCCAGAAGCCAGGCTTCAAATCGAGCGCACAGCAGATCCGCCTCCAGATCAATACCCCAGCCACGCTCGATCTCAAACTCGAAGTCGGCCAAGTCTCTGAGTCGATCAACGTCGTTGCCGAAACGCCTTCAGTCAACACCCAAAACGCCTCGGTTGGCAACCCCTTCACGGAGCTGCAGATCCGCCAGTTGCCGCTTCTTACTCGCAACGTTGTGGATCTTCTGAGCCTGCAACCTGGTGTCACTCCAACTGGCGAAGTTGCCGGTGCCAAACGTGACCAAAACAACGTTACTCTTGACGGCGTAGATGTTAACGATCCTCAGGGTGGTAGCTCGGGCTTTTCTTCTGTCCTCCCCGTGCCGCTCGACTCCGTCCAGGAATTCCGCACAACAGTCGCGGGCGTGGGTGCCGATCAGGGCCGCTCCTCTGGCGGTCAGGTCTCCCTTGTCACCAAGTCCGGTTCCAACTCATTCCACGGCTCACTTTATGAATTTCATCGCAACGTCAAAACTGCCGCCAACAATTGGTTCTCCAACCGCGCTGGCATTGCCCGCGAAAACCTGATCCGCAACCAGTTCGGTGCCTCTCTCGGCGGTCGCATCGTCAAGGACCGCGTTTTCTTCTTCGCCAACTGGGAAGACCGCAAAGACGCCACCGCCGTCGGTGTCAACCGCATCGTCCCCTCAGAAACCTACAAGCAGGGCATCGTTCAGTTCCGTATGAGTAACGGCGCCATCGGCCAGCTCACCCCAGCCCAGATCCGTCAGGTCGATCCTCTCGGTATCGGCATCAACCAGACCATGCTCGACCTCTTCAAGAAGTACCCCGTCGGCAACGACCCCAACTCCAGTGCCGACCGTGGCCTCAACTTCTCCATCTTCCGCTTCAACGCGCCCAAGAAGTTGAACAACCGCACCTATGTGCTTAAGAACGACTTCAACATCGACAAGTCCGGCAAGCATACGCTCAGCCTCCGCGGCACCTTGGCCGACAACTCCGAAGATGACGTACTCGCCCAGTTTCCTGGCCTTCCCTCGCAGGCTCAGCGTGTCGATCAATCCAAGGGCTTTTCTGCACGCTACACGACGGTGGTCACTCCGACTTTGGTCAACACCTTTAACTACGGCTACACCCGCTTGAAGAATATTGCTACTGGTGCCCCTGGCCCTTCCCTCTCCTTCTACTTCGCAAATCCGGAAACAAGCTTTCCGCGTGCGCTCAACCGCATCGCTCCTGTCCACAACTTCGTCGATGATGCTACCTGGACTAAAGGCAAGCACACCGTCCAGTTCGGCCTGAACTTCCGGCTGAGCACCAATGATCGAGCCTCGTTCGCTACGTCATATCCGTCCTATAGCTTCAGCCGCAACACCCTGGCTGGTCTCGGTGCTGACATCACCGGCTCGATCAACTCCTTCATCCGCCCACTCTATGGCGACAACTCGCTCCGTCTCACCGAAGTAACTCCAGTGCAAAACGCCATGGGGCCGCTCTTTGGTATCGTCAACAACTACAGCGCCACCTACAACTTCGGTCGCGATGGCAAGGCGATTCCTTTCGGCCAGCCCATCCCTCGTGTCTTCGGTTCCAACGAGTATGAGTTCTATGCTCAGGACACCTTCAAGCTCACCCGCAGCTTGACCATTACAGCCGGTCTCCGCTACGGCATCTATGCCAATCCTTACGAAAAGAATGGCGTTCAGGTGAATCCCACCCAGCCCCTCGATCAGTACTTCGCCAATCGGGCCGGTGGGCAGGCTCTGGGGATTCCCAGCTTCGCTAACCCGCTCGCCTCGCTCACCTATGACCTCTCGGGTCCTGTTAATGGCAAGGGCGGCTATTATGGTCGCGATCTAAACAACTTCGCACCGCGCCTCTCTGTTGCTTGGGCCCCCGAGGGCGACAACATCGTCACCACCATCCTCGGCAAGGGCAGCGTTTTGCGCGCTGGTGCAGGAATCCTCTATGATCGCTACGGCAATCAGATGGCTGTCACCTTCGCTGGTTCTGGTTCACCCGGTCTGGCCACTCAGGTCACCCAACTCGCCAACACCAACTTCACCACCTCAACACGCTACAACGGCAGCAACCTCCCGGCTCTGCCCGCTGCACCAGCCGGTGGCATGCCTTTCACTCCTCCCACCATCGTTGGCGGCTTCACCAGCTTTACAGGTGTCAATCCCAGCCTGGTCGCTCCCTACTCGATCCCGCTTAATCTCTCCTACACCCGCCCCCTCCCGAAGAACCTCGTAGTCGAAGTTGGCTATGTCGGTCGCCTCTCACGTAAGGGCCTCCTCCGTCAGGACTATTCACAGCCTTTGACCAACTTCAAAGACCCCAAGTCCGGCCAGACCTGGACTCAGGCCAGCGGTGTCCTCTACGACATGTTCCTCAAGGGCGTAACTCCCGCTCAGGTCCGTGCCAACCCCAGCCTTGTCGGCCAAGTGCCCTTCTTTGAAAACCTATTCCCAGCCGCCACCAACCTCGGCTTCACCGGCAGCGCAACCGCGAACTACTTCAACACCGTTTACGGCACCTACGGCGGCAGCGATCTTGACGCGCTGAACGACATGGATCGCCTCCGCCGTTCAAACGGTCAATGCATCTCGGTCTTTGGTTGCAATACATTCTTTGCCAACCAGAGTGCCGGTATGACCGTCTGGACCAACGCCTCCAACGCCAGCTATCACTCCGGCAACGTCGTAGTCCGGCGCCCCGTGGAAAAGGGCTGGGGCTTCGACTTCAACTACACTCTGTCGC
>CAZZGS010000425.1:0-4625 GCA_964653845.1 uncultured Bryobacter sp. | reverse complement strand
GAGTTGGCCACTGGCGTAGAGGATGGAGTAGCCAAGGCCGCCTTCCCCCACACGGCTTGAGCCGGCGAAGAGTTCTCCGGTGATGGCTCCGATTACGGAGATTCCGGCGGAGATGCGGACGCCAACGAAGAGGTTGGGGAGTGCGTTGGGGAGACGAAGTTTCAAGAGGATTTGTGAGGGGGTGGCGTTGTGCATGAGGAAGAGGTGCAGGAGGTTCTCTTCGACGCTGATGAGGCCCTGGGTGGTGTTGGCAATGATGGGTGGGAGACAGATGATGAAGGCAACTAGCGCGACGGAGGTGACTCCGCTGCCGGCCCACATCAGGATGAGCGGGGCAATGGCGACGATGGGTACGGTTTGCAGGAGGATTGTGTAGGGGAAGAGGAGACGACGGAGGCCGCGCCATTGGGCGAAGATGAGAGAGATTGCGACGCCGGCGATGATGCTGGCGGCGAGGCCGATTGCGGCGGCCTGGGTGGTGAGCCAGAGGGAATGCGCCAGGGTATCGAAGCGATGGAGGACGGCGTTGCCTACGACTAGCGGACCAGGGAGCATGTAGGGAGGAACGTGGAGAAGTGAGACGGCTAGTTGCCAGAGAGCGAGCAGGCCGGCGAGGACGAGGAGGTTGTTGAGAGCTAGCTTCATTCGATGCCGCCAGTGGAGGTTTGGACCGATCGGAGGAGTCGCGAGACGCTGGCTACCTGGTCTTCGTAGGCTTTTGAGGCCCGGGTTTCTGCGGTTCTGGGCCAAGATAAATCAATGGGTACGATGTGGGCGATGCGTCCTGGGTGCGGGGCGAGGATGACTATTCGTGATGATAGGAAGACTGCTTCGGCCACCGAGTGGGTGACGAATAGGACGGTCCAGAGTTGTTCGAGATAGAGGCGGAGGAGTTCTTCGTTGAGACGGTCTCGACTCATTTCGTCTAGGGCGGCGAAGGGTTCATCGAGTAAGAGAATTTTGGGACGGCTGACTAGAGCGCGGGCGATTGAGACTCGCATCTTCATGCCGCCGGAGAGCTGTCTTGGGTATCTCTGTGCGACGTGTGTTAAGCCGACCAACTCCAGCATTTTCGATACTGTCTTTTGGCGAGTTGGTAGCGGGACGTGTTCGAGTTCCAGGCCGAGGCCGACGTTCTCTTCGACCGTCCGCCAGGGCAACAGAGTTGCATCCTGAAAAATGAAGCTGATCAGCTCTCGAGCGTCTAATGGGGTGATGCCGTTGACGGTGACGGTGCCGGAGCTTGGTGCGGTGAGGCCTGAGACGATTCTGAGCAATGTGGATTTGCCGCAGCCTGAAGGGCCCAGCAGGGAGACGAATTCACCTTTGTCTACGTTGAGCGTTATGTTTTTGAGGGCCAGCGCACCAGTGCGGAATTGCTTGGCTACGGCCTCTATTGTGATTTCTGGGGTCACCATGGGTTCGTGCCCTCAATTGGCAGATGAATCGCTGATGGGTGTTCTGGTGAGTGGGCTATTTGTTGAGTGGAGCGTTGCCAATTCCAATGATCGGCTTGTGATGGTGGAACTTTGGTTGACGGGTTGCGGTCATAGAGTGGGAAGGCGGAACTGGCAACTTCGAGGCGTAGGGATTCTCCTGGGTAAAGGACGATGGAGGTCGGTTCAATGGTGAAGCGCCAACACTGGATGGCGTCTGGTTGGTAGGGGGTCTCAGTGAAAAGCCAAGAGGCGCGGGCGATGCCGATTGCAATGAATTGGGCCTTGCCATCGCGTGTTACGCGAACTAGTTTGGCTGTGAGGTCGGCACTGGAAGCGGAGGTGGAGGCGTAGAGGGTGACGCTGGGTTGGCCGAAGATGTGGGTGGCGGACTTGAGTGGCGACGTGGTGTAAACGAGGACGTTGTTGCCATTCTCGATTGGAGTCTGGTCGAGATCGGGGCCGCCTGGATCGATGACTGGAACTTCGGGGTCGTAGACGAAGATGTCGCGGGGCTCTTCGTGTGTTGGTGGATTGGCGGAGAGGGTACCGTCGCTCTGGAGGTAGAGAGTTAACGGGCTGGCAGCTGGCCAATCGGTTGCTTCGTGCCATTTGTTCTCGCCTAGTGCGAAGTGTCTGATCCGTGGTTCGTGCTTAAAGTCTTCAGTGCCTTTGAGCCAGTGGTTGAACCAGCGGAGGAGGTGTAGGTCGGTATCGAAGTTGTCGGCAGGGACCCAGGGGATGTGTACCCACGGGCCTGCGAGCAGGAATTGGTTGTCGCGGGCAAAGGCCGTGGCTGCGTTGTTGCGGAGGGCCAGATAACCGGCGATTGAGCCTTCGAGGTAGGTGTCGAACCAACCCGAAATGTGTAGAGCCGGGATTCGGATCCGCTCGACCTTGGTGCTGAGTTCGCTCCAATATGGATCTTTGGGGTTGGGATGGGCGAACCAGTCGCGGACATAAGAGGGGAGTTCCGGGTCGGTGATAGCGGGGTGATTTGCGTAGGGGACGATGTGTGTCTGAGCGCGTAGGTTGGTCCATGCGGATTCGAGGCGATCGCTTGCGTTGCGCAAACCGCGACGACGTGAGTCTTCTCGGAGCATCTGGATACCCCATCCGAGAGAAGATGCGAGACGGAGGGCTCCTTGATGGTAGAACCAGCCATGATAGAGATCGGTTGCCGTCATGTGTGGGGCGATGCAGATGAGGCCTTCGGGGTTTTCTGCAGCGGCTAGGAGCTGGGTTGCGCCCTGGTATGAGAAGCCGTACATGCCGATGCGGCCGTTGCAGGCAGGATGCTGGAGCAGCCAGGCTATTGTTTCTGCGCCGTCGCGGGCTTCATGCCGGAAGGGGTAGAAGTTGCCTTCAGAAGCGCCTCGTCCGCGGACATCCTGGATGACGACGTGATAGCCGTTTCTAGCGAACCAGATCGGGTGGGCGTAGACGACAGTCGAAGCGATGTCGCGCCCATAGGGCTGTCGCATTAGCAAGGTTGGCCAGGGGCCTTGGCCGTTAGGGTAGTAGTGATCAGAGACGAGCGTGGTTTGATCGGAGAGGGTGCAGCGAAGACCCCGCTCGAGAGTGATTCCGTTGCCGCATTTGATCTTGTCAGGCATCGTGGCGTGGAACGAAGTGATACATGGCGATCAAGATTTCAGCGATGCCGCGGGCGGCTTCGTTTACCCATTTTTCGCCGTTCTCGGCAGTGGCTAGAGCGGGGTCGCCCATGACTCCGCTGGGGGCGATATCACGGGTGAGCCAGGCGAAGTTGGCGTGTGAGCCCTCTGGCTTCAGTAACTCGGGCTTATCGACGCGGGCTATGTAGTTAGAGGTGTACTTATCGGTGTGCACCAAGTTTGGGGTGCCATAGAGGAGGTAGGCGGTTTCGATCTCGCCGGCATGAAAGCCGTAGGCTATTTCTTGTGGGCTGACACCGTCGAAGCTGGCTCCAGGCGAGCCGAAGAGGGAGAAGGTTCGCAGGCCAAATTCTGCGCGAAGGTCCCGTGCCATTACGTCAACCAAAGAGGTGTTGCCGCCGTGGGAGTTAAAGAGCGTTAGTTTTTGAAAGCCACCGGCGGAGATGCTGGAACCAAGATCGCGGATAACTGCCATGAAGGTGGTTGCGGAAACAGAGAGGGTACCGGGATAGCCAATGTGTTCATTGCTTTTGCCGTAACAGATCGGGGGCAGGGCATAGATGGAGAGTTCTGGAGGGATTAGTTCAAGAGCTTTGCCGAGGAGCAGATTGTTGATCAGAGTGTCTGTTGCCAGCGGCAAGTGATGGCCGTGTTGCTCTATGGCTGCGGTGGGGAGAATCAACAGCGTCGATTCACGAGGTAGGGCATCAACCTGCTTCCAGGTGAGGTAGGTGAAGTTGCGAGAGTCGGGTATCCAGGTTTTCACTATGCTTGAGGCTCCGGGTGAAAGCTGATCATTTTGCCAGGGTTGAGAAGTCCGAGTGGATCGTATTTGTGTTTGGCTTTGAGCTGGATGTTGTCGGCACGGAAACGACCAGCGTCTTCGACGTAGTTTACATGAGGATTGGCGATGAATACGCCGATTTCGCGGCAGTAGGCAATCAATTCGTTCATGTGCTCTTCGCCCGCGTAATAGACCAAGGGGATGGCGCCGGGGATGGTGAGGCCCTCCGCGTTGCGCATGAATTCGATGTGGAAGAGGATCTTGCTTCCGTAGCGAGTTCGCAGGAGTTGGAATTGCTTCATGCATTCGGTGGGGGAGAAGCCTGCCTGGATGTAAGTCCATTGCGGGTCTGCTTTGATGGCCCAAAGGGTGGTGTGATTCCAGGTGTAGTCGCTGAGGAGGGGCTGGGTTCGTGGTCCGATGTATGGGCCGGAGAAAGTAACTTCCCCTTGAGCTGATTTCGCTGCTGCAGTGAGTTGATCGAGTTGGGATGTTTCAATCATGATCAGGGCTAGTGATTTGTCTTTCGCAACGATCTGCTTAACCGGAGTGAAGAAGGTGGGGATGGGCCACTCGAAGACAGTTACCAGGCGCTTGCTCCATTCGGGGGATTCAGCGATTTGCTGAGAGAAGAGGAAGGCTTGATCAAAGGTGTCGAAGGCGGCAGTACATTGGCTCCATTGCTTTGCTGGCGTGAGAGCGAACCAGATGCGGGTGATGATTCCGTTGGTGCCCCAGGCGTGTAGGATTTCATGGACGGCGGGACCT
>CAZZGS010000424.1:0-4632 GCA_964653845.1 uncultured Bryobacter sp. | reverse complement strand
GTATTCAAGAACACGTTTCGTCCGCATCTAGGCTCATTTTCTCTTGGGCCTGAACGTTCGCTTCGAGTAGATATTCCCGCATCTTTGAGTCCAGTTTCGCTCTCTCCGTTTGAGAAAGAATATGACTTTAGGAGAGATCCAAGTTCGAAGTTGTTGCCGAGTTTTTCTTTACGAGTTCCGCCAACGACTTTTGCATTCGATCTCAGTATGGAGACTCGTCAGGCAGCCTATGCGGGCGTCTTTGATACAGACCCAAGGGTTGCAGGAACGATGCGGACGTACAGAAGCAATTTCGAGCTTCGTTCGAATCCGAATTTGATTCGCAGGCTCTGGGATGAGACTGAAGCGAGGCCAAGCGAAGAAATCTTGATTCAAGCAATGAGGATTATCGAGCCCAAAATTCAGCGAATCACGCTGCCTTCGATTCCTGAAACTCCTACGCCAAGGCTGCGGTTGGGTGACAGTTCCGAACTCGCCCCGATAACGAGATTCGGTGATGGACTGACTCGGCTATTCGAGATTGGATTGTCACTTGTAAATGCCAAAGGCGGATTTCTGCTGCTGGATGAGATCGAGGATGGTCTTCACCATTCAGCTTTTCCGAAGCTCTGGGAATTCTTGCTTCGGTCCTCCAAAGATTTGGACGTGACCATATTTGCAACCACACATAGCTACGACGCGGCAGTTTCTTTTTCGCGCTCTGCACTGGATGACAAGAATTCGTTAGGTGTTCTCACCCGACTCGATCAGCGCAAGAGCGGTATAGTGCCAGTTCAGTTCACCGAGCGTGAAGCATTTCTTGCAACTGAAGAAGGCCTTGAAGTCAGATGAGTTCAAACTTCCTCGTTAGCGGTGGAACTGCAGAATGGCATCTGATCGTTCACTTGTTTCCTGCCTTGAAGCCGAAATTGAAGTATCCAGAAGGCAATGCGATTGCGGCCCTGTCCGACGATACCGTCCGCGAGCGACTCTCATTTGCAATCAAATCCAAAGTAGAACGGATCTGCGTTTTGTTTGATGCCGAACAAAGAGAGGCACAAAGAAGTTGGAGATCTGTCCGCGAGGTCCTGGCAGAGGATGGCTACGTTCAGCTGCCGGAAGAAATGCCCAAATCAGGCGTAATCTGTGAAGCCGAAGGTAGACCTCGAGTTGGGGTTTGGATCATGCCGGATAATTTGTCGAGGGGCATGATCGAAGACTTCTACTTGCAGTCCATCCCTAGAGATGATCGTGAGCGAATCCGATCTGAACAGTTCATCCAATCCATCCCTTCGTCAGAACGGTTGTTTGGTGCCAAGATCTCGAAGGCGGTTTATGGCGTTTGGCTCTCTATCCAAAAGGAGCCTACAAGCCCCGCACAGGCAATCACAAGGAATCTAGTCTGACGTGAGTCTGGCCAATTACCTCTTTTCGTCTCGTGGCTCCAGCGGCTATTTGCTGAAGAGCTGGCTTAGCTCCGACCTCTGCCGGTGTGTCACAGAGACTCTGTGGCTGTGGCGATTTGACTCAATGTAAACTGATGAATTGGAACCAGTGATCAAGACGCGACTGCCGAGGCAGCGGGCGTGCAATGAAAAGAACGAGAAGGGCAAGATTTGTGCGGGCCACCTGAAGCGGTGGTTCACATTTAGTGGGGATATTGCGGATCGATTTGGGGCCGACGCGGAACTGTACCGCTGCGAAAAGTGTAAGACAATTTATCTGCCAAACCCGGAAGAGACGGCCCGGACGGCGACACTGGCTTGGTAGGGATTGAAAATCGTGCTAAATTAATGGATTCTTTGAGATTGCCGATAGACTGCGTAACGCGCAGCTAAAGGCTGTGGTTCCGTAGGGCGCTTCTCAATAGATAGACCGCATCGGATTCGGGTGGGTGGGTTTTGCTAGATCCTCCTCCGATGCGGTCCGCCCTCGGTTACAACTGGGGCAACAATCGATGCGCCTGCGGCAAGTAGCGTAACGGTTCCCGCCATCTTGCTGGACAAAGGCCCGCGTCCTAATTCAACCCTTCATCCAACAGCTACCTGCTCTGCCGGTACTCCGATTGTAGAGAAATCAAACTGTAAAGAAACCAAACTGTAGAGAACACAATATTGAAAGATCCGCGAAACGACGACTTCGTTTCAAAGTTTTTGGCCTGAGTCTCATATTTATGAGAGCATCTTTAGGGCCATGTAAATATCTCATTACAATTGATTGAAGACAAAAAAATCCCCTCTGGTGCAACCGTATAACGGATGAGTGAGCGGTTCGTAAATACTGATCCCGACTCCCGCAAGCACGCAAGTCTTTTGGACCCGCTCGCTTTACCGCCTGCCAGTTGCATCAGAGGGCAGGTTTTAAAGGTACTCCATCAATTCACTAGTTAAGATAGCAAATCTAGGGCCACCGTTGCACAAAAAGATTCTATTGAAAACAATAGGCTTTGTGATGGGTTTGGTTGAGGGGCGAGTCAATCTGGACACGGGTATGTAGCGCTGTGACACACTGAAAGAACAATGCAGTGGCTCCTGATTTTGTTTGCCTGTGGCACGGTGTTGGGGCAGACGGCTAGCGAAGAAAACTACAAACCGTATACAGAGGTGCCGCGGCTTTTGCTGCGGCCTTCGCGTTTACGGCTGTTGACGCGGGAGCGGGAGAGGCAGACGATTCGCTACCAGCAGTTTGATACGTATGTAACAAATGGTGCGGCGATGCCGGAGGCAGGCTTTGCGCTGGCGCTGGCTAGCCGGGTTAGTGGCAACCCGGTGCACTGCAACAACGCTTATGCGTGGCTGGTGAAATCGAAGCAGGGGGATTTGCGGCAGGAAGCGCTGGTGTATGACTGGTGCGCGTCGTCGCTTGCCGAGGGGCAGACTAAGGCGCTGGGTGAGAAGCTGAGGAAGTCGGTGCCGGCGATTACGGATTTTCGGTCGCTGCGGGATCGTGTTTTTGTGGCGCTGGCGATTGCCGATTTAGATTCCGTGTTGTCGGAGCGGACGTTGCGGGAGACGGTGCTGCACTGGCGGGGGAAGGTGGCGCCGGGGTTGAAGGAAGCGATGCCGGTGAAGCCGGATCAGTTGTATCCGTTGTTGGAGTTGTTGCATGTGGTGCGGGATAACCTGGAGATCGACTTACGGCAGGATTCCCCGCAGTACTTTATCGATCTGCCGCTGACGCAGATGCTGGGGTATTATCCGGCGCCTTATCCCGGGCCGGACAATGAGTTTCGGGTGGCCTTCTTTACCGGTGATGGTGAGCCGGATTTGAAGCTGGCGACGATGTTGCGGTCGGCTGAGTTGTCGCTGGTGTCGCTGGACAACAATGCGGAGCTGGCGCAGTCGTTGCAGGGTTGGTTGATGCAGGATCGCTATCTGCTGCGGTCGGCTTTGGGGATCCCTTATGAGTTCTTGTGGGCGAATCCTTATCAGCCGGGGTTGACCTATCACCACTTGCCGAATTCTTATCACGACAAGCGGAACGGGATGCTCTTCATCCGCAATCACTGGGAGGAGGAAGCGCGGTTTCTATGCTATTACGACGGGAAGATTCAGTTGTTTGAGGATGGCAAACGGAAGGTGTTGAAGGTGTCGCCGGCGACGCCGCAGGTGGAGATGGGGGGCGCAACGATTCTGGTGGGTGGGCAGAATTTGCTGAAGCCGATTCAGTTTCAATTGACCGGGACGGATCGCGAGGCGTGGTATCTGATTGGCCTGCGGCCGAATGCCATCTACGACATCGAGATCGACGACCACGAGTTGGAAGAGGCGCGGACGGATTCGGGTGGGATCTTGTCGCTGGAGTTTGTGAAGAGTCTGAAGGCGGGCGTTCGGGTGTCGTTGTCGTCCTTCGTGAAAGGGTCGGAATAGCTATGTTGAGCAGGCGGACTTTGATTGAGGGCGTGGCAATGCAGGTGGGGCCCAAGGCCTTGCGCTATGAGGTTTGGGATGTGTTTACGTCGAAGGTTTTTGGTGGAAATCCGCTGGGGGTTTTCTTCGATACCGATGGACTGACGACCGAGCAGATGTTCGCTCTGACGCGCGAGATGAATCACTCGGAGACGACCTTTGTTACGAAGGATCGCAAGGTGAGGATTTTTACGGCGACGCAGGAGTTGCCGTTTGCAGGGCATCCGGTGCTGGGGACGGCGTTTGCGCTGCAGCGGCGGAATCCAGCTGAGAAAACGGTGACGGTGAATGTGCCGCAGGGGCCGATTCCGGTGACCTTTAGCGGGGATACGGCAATGATGCTGCAGCAGAAGCCGGAGTTTCGCGAGACGCATGAGGCTGCGGTGATGGCGCCGATGCTGGGGTTGAAGGTGGAGGATCTCGACGGATCTTATCCGATTCAGAATGTGTCGACGGGGCGGCCTAATCTGATCGTGATGGTGAAGACGATGGTGGCGATGAAGAGTGTTCGATTCAACTGGGCTGCGCTGACCGAGTATTTTGCCAAGGGGGATGTGCAGCGGGGGATCTATCTGTTGACTCGCGACACGCTCGATAAGGGCAGCGCGGTTCATGCCCGCAAGATGACGCCCCGGCTGGAGGATCCGGCTACAGGGTCTGCGGCTGGTTGTGCCGCAGCGTATCTTGCGAAGTATGGGATTTCGGGATCTGGCAAAACTGTGCGGATGGAGCAGGGGCATTTGAT
>CAZZGS010000423.1:0-4634 GCA_964653845.1 uncultured Bryobacter sp. | reverse complement strand
GATTGCGTCGGCGTGGGAGAAGAGGTTGGGGTTGTAGAGGTTGAGGCCGAGGGCGAGGATGGCGACGAGGCCGGAGAGGACGTCGAGCCAGTCGTTGGCAGCGTCGGCTTCTAGGGCGGCGGAACGGAACTGGCGGGCGGCGGATTTCTTCCAGCGGGCGAGGGCGAGTTTGATGATGATCGAAAGAACGACGGTCCAGATCGCGAAGGCCTGCGGTGTGGATTGAGGCTGGCGGAGATGGAGAACGGCCTGCCAGCCGAGGATGGCTCCGCTGGCGATCAGGAAAGCGCCGATGGCCTGGCCGGCGAGAATTTCAAAGCGACCGTGGCCGTAAGGGTGGTCTTCGTCGGGTGGCTGGGCCGACATGCGGAGGCCGAGCCAAAGAATGATCGAGGCGATTACGTCGCCAGCGCTTTCGATGCCGTCGGCGATAACGGCGAGAGAATTCGCCAAATACCCAGCGGCAATTTTGACGATTGCGAGGAAGAGCCCGGCGAAAATGCTGACTCTCGCGATGTTGAGTGCCGATTGGGTAGCGGGAGACATGCCAAGTACAGTTTAGCTGGCTCCCCTGTTGTACAATCGTGCTTAACGGCAGTGAAGCGAAGCGGGGATGTTTCGCCCTATTGGCTTCAGTGAAAAAGAAAAAGAGGCGACGAGATGGAAAAGCTGGCACAACAGCAAAACATACAAGAGGCTTTCCTCAATAACGCCCGCAAAGACAAGACTTACTTAACGATTTATCTGATGAGCGGCGTGAAGCTGTCGGGACGAATCAAGAGTTTCGATAAGTATTCTGTTGTCCTTGAGGCGAATAACCAAGAGCAGTTGATCTTTAAACACGCCATTTCGACCGTGGTTGTATCGAAGCAAGCTCATGTTGGCGGTCAACCGGCGGCGGTGGGTGGGCCGGCACCGATTCCAGTCGAACCAAACGGAAACTAATTGCCAGAAATCGCGATTCTTTGTGGTGTGCAGTTGCGCCGGCAAAAAGAGCCGGTTAGTCCGCTAACCGAGTTGTCGGTTGAGGATTCGCTGCAGGAATTGCATGCGCTTGCCGAAAGTGCAGGGGCGACTATTGCCGGCAGCGTTGTGCAGGTTCGGGACCATGCCGATAAAGCTACGTTGATTGGGGCGGGCAAGATCACAGAGCTGGCTGCACTGGTGAGTGCTGTTTCGGCCGATACGATCCTCTTTGATTGCGAACTGACACCTACGCAGCAACGCAATCTCGAGAAGGCAATTGGATGTAAAGTTCTCGACCGGACGCAGCTGATTCTCGATCTGTTTGCCGCGCGGGCACGCACTCGGGAAGGCCAGTTGCAGGTGGAGCTGGCACAGCTCAATTACCTGATGCCGAGGCTGGCCGGGCGTGGTGTGATGATGTCACGGCTGGGTGGCGGTATCGGTACCCGCGGACCTGGTGAGACGCAGCTCGAGATTGATCGCCGGAAGATTGCGGGCAAGCTGAAGAACATCAAGGCGGAGCTAGCGAAGGTGCGCGGTGGGCGTGGAATTCAGCGGAAGCAGCGCCAGGGTGTTCCGCTGGCTACCGTTGCTCTGGTGGGATATACGAACGCTGGTAAGAGTACTTTGTTTAACCGATTGACGAATGCATCGGTACTGGCTGATGCGAAGATGTTTGCGACGCTCGATCCTACTGTGCGCCACGTGATTCTGCCTTCGCGTCGAAAAGTACTGCTAAGCGATACGGTAGGTTTTATCCGCAAGCTGCCGACGACACTGGTGGAGGCGTTTCGGGCGACGCTTGAAGAAGTGACCGAGGCGGCGCTGTTGTTGCATGTGGTCGATGCGTCGAGCCCTCATGCGGCCAGCTATGTCGAGCATGTGCAGCATGTGTTGAAGGAGATTGGTGCCGAAGGGACCAAGCAGATTCTGGTAATGAACAAAGCCGACCTGGTGGCCGACCCGCAGGACCAGATTGCGCAGGCGCGACGAATTTTGCAGGATGCCAATGCCGAAGCAAGCACGATCAGCGTGAGTGCGATGAGCGGGATGGGGATTGAGCGGCTTCTTGGTGTGATTGACAACACGCTTGAGCTGGACCCGGTGGAGCGGATTCGGGTGCGGATTCATTCCAGCGAGGGCGCGACGTTGCATCTGCTGCATGAGCATGCTCGGGTGTATTCGAAGGAATTTGTCGACGACTACTGTGAGATCGAGGCTGATGCATCGGCCAGTGTGCGTCGGCGATTGGGCAACTACGAGTTGATATCCTGAGGGCTGCTCTCTCTTGAATCTGCCAAACATATTAACGCTGGCCCGCATTTTCTTTGTGCCCCTTGTAGTGGCGGCACTGGTGCAGGAGCATCGCGTCTACGAATTCAGCTTCCTGGGCCTTGAGGTTTCTTTCGGGAACGAGATGCTGGCGCTGGTGATCTTTCTGGTTGCGGCAATTACCGACATGCTCGATGGGTATCTGGCGCGGAAGTGGAGCCAGATCACAACGCTTGGCATGCTGCTCGATCCAATCGCCGACAAGTTGCTGATCTCAGCTTCACTGATTGCGCTGGTGGAAGTAAGAGCGGTGCCGGCCTGGGTGGTGATCCTGATCATCGGGCGGGACTTTGCGATCAGCGGGCTGCGGAGTATTGCGATGAGTGAAGGGTATCTGATTCCGGCAAGTGACCTGGGCAAGTCGAAGATGGTGTTGCAGGTGGCAGCGGTGGGGATGGCGATGGCCAGCTTGCGGCATCCGGAGTGGCGCACGCTGACGACGATTGTTCTCTGGGCTGCTGTTGTATTTACGCTCGTGTCGGCGATCGATTATGCGCGCCAGTTTTGGCGCAAGATTGATATTGGGGTGAAGCGGCGCAGGAGGCGGGAGTTGTTGTTGCTAGAGCGCTCGCGGCGCCGGAGCGCCCGCGGAAGTGTCGCCGGACGTTGAGGCGGCTGCGGGAGTGGTGGTGGGCTCGGGTGGGGGCTTGGGTTTTAATTTCCAGCCTTCGGGATTCATGAGCAGCGTTTTGACTTCGCCCTTGCTGCCGTAGCTCAGCGGCTTGCCATTGTAGAGGACATCAAGGGTGCCGGCGTTTCCTACGATCAATTCTGCCGAGGCGGCATTGATGGTTCTTTCCTGCCCGGCGTCGAGGGTGCCACCGTAGATTTTTGCGCCATCGGCGGTGAGACGGATCCAGGTGGTTTCTTTGGCGCGGATCGTAAGTGCGAACTTGCCGGCGACAGGTGTAGTTGAGGCGGTGGTAAGTGGAGCTGGCTCAGGTGTCTTTGTAGGCTCGGCAACGGTTGTTTGAGTTTGTGGTGCGGGTTCCTGCGTCTGCGGTGGTGTTGGCTCGGGCATCGATTTTACCGGCGCGGGAGGTGTTTGTATTGGTGGTGGGGTTTGGGACGATTCGGTGGGTGCGGGGGTGAAATTGCGCCATGCGAAATAAGTAACGCAACCGACGATGACAAGGGCAGCAAAGGCGAACCATGCTTTCGAGGTTCCGTCATCCTGTGCGGGGCGAACCGGTAGGTCTTTCAGGGTTTCGCGGAGCGCAGTAATTTGAGGGTTTGTGCCGAGGCTCAAGTTGCCTGAGGCGACGGCTTGAGTTTCGACCGGGTCAGACGAGGGAAGCGAACTGACCATGTTGATCTGCTTTTCGATTTCGTCTGGATCCCAGCCGAGGTACTTTGAGTACTGACGTACGAAGGCACGGTAAAAAAACTCGCCCGGAAGCGAGGATTGATCGTCAGATTCGATGGCTTCGAGGTAGCGCTGACTGATGCAGGTCGCTTCCGCGATCTTCTCGATTCCGATCTTTTGGCGTTGACGCTCGAGGCGGAGCCTCACTCCCAAGCTTTGCATATGCTTTCTGGAGAATTCCTTACCCGTTATAATACATGAGTTTGGGCGAAAGTGAACTTTGAACAGAGTCAGCATTATTATCGTTAACTTCAATAGGGTGAATCTCTTACGGGATTGTCTACGGTCGCTGGCGCGGCAAAGCTGGACAAAAGTGGACTGGATCGTAGTGGATAACGGGTCTAGCGACGGGAGTGCGGAGATGGTGGAGGCGGAGTTTCCTCAGGCGAAAGTGATCAGAAGTACTACTAATTTGGGCTTCTGCGCAGGGAATAATTTGGGGATTGCTGCGGCGCAGGGGCAGTTTGTTGCGCTACTGAATAATGACGCGGTGGCCGAGCCACAGTGGGTGGAGGCGATGGTGTGCGAGATGCAGGTAGATGCGCGGGTTGGAATGGTGGCATCGAAGATTCTGGTGGCTGGGCGACCGGGTGTGATCGACAAAGTGGGGCACGGGATTTATTGGGACGGGCAGAATCGGGGGCGGGGCAGTGGTGATGAGGACCGTGGACAGTATGATACGGAACGGGAAATCCTGTGGCCAGATGGTTGTGCGGCCTTGTACCGCAAGGAAATGCTGGATGAGATTGGTGGCTTTGATGAAGACTTCTTTGCGTATGCCGATGATGCAGAGCTTGGGTTACGGGGGCGGAGTGCGGGTTGGAGAGCGCGATTTGCTCCTGATGCAGTGGTGCATCATCACCGCGGGACGACGATGGGGAAGTGGAGCCCGGCGCGGATCCGTTTGATTGAACGAAACCGTGTGTGGCTGGCGGTGAAGCATTTTCCAGTGTGGTTGCTGGTGCTGAAC
>CAZZGS010000422.1:0-4638 GCA_964653845.1 uncultured Bryobacter sp. | reverse complement strand
GCCTTGGAGGAACGCATCGCTAATACCCATACCGGCGCCATCACCTCAATACAGGCAGTGTATGTGCCGGCGGACGATTTCACCGATCCGGCTGCTGTGCATGCTTTCTCGCATCTGTCCGCCTCCATCGTGCTCTCAAGGAAACGGGCAAGCGAAGGCCTTTATCCGGCGATCGATCCGCTCCAATCCAGTTCCAAGATGGCAACACCGGGCATTGTCGGCAAACGGCATTACGACTTGGCGAGGGAAATCCGGCGGACACTCGCGCAATATGCGGAACTCAAGGACATCATTGCGATGCTAGGCCTTGAGCAACTTTCGCCGGAAGATCGCAACGTGGTCGCCCGAGCTCGCCGGTTGGAGCGTTTCCTTACCCAGCCCTTTTTCACGACCGAGCAGTTCACCAGCCTCAAAGGAAAGCTTGTCAGCCTCAAGGACACGCTGGACGGCTGTGAGCGAATCCTGCGTGATGAATTCAAAGACTTTCCTGAAAGCGCGCTTTATATGATCGGGGCGATTGACGAAGCGAAAGTACCGCCAAAACACGGGTTGGGAGACGGAACCGAATGACGAACATATCGGCACTCATGGCCCTACGAGTCCTTCTGCCGTCTCGTGTCTTCGTTGAGGCGGCGGGCGTGTCGCGCATCGTTGCCGAGACACCGGCGGGCTCGTTTGGAATCCTTCCCCACCGGCTGGATTGCGTTGCGACCCTTTCGCCGGGGATTTTGATCTACGAGTCCGAAGCGGGAGGTGAGATCTACATCGCCATCGATGAAGGAGTGCTGGTTAAGACCGGTCAGGAGGTGCACGTCTCTGTACGCAGGGCGATGGCCGGAACGGACCTCACCGTACTGCGCGATTCGATCGAGCGGGAATTTCTTACCTTGAACGAGAACGAGCAAAGTATACGTCTCTCCATGGCGAGATTGGAAACCGGCTTTTTACGCCGATTCGCGACGCTTCAAAATGAATAACGATCCTCCAAAGGTAACTCGGAAGACGACATCAACCCTGGCGCGGCAAGTCGGCGATAAAGCGTCGCGCAAACTCAAAGCACGGCGTAACTCCGCGCAGGGTGTCTGGTTCGGCTTGGGGATGATGGGGCTTATCGGCTGGTCGGTCGTGATTCCGACGCTGCTTGGCGCCGCGCTCGGTATCTGGTTGGACAAACATTATGCGGGGCGGTCTTCCTGGACCCTGGCGCTTTTAGTCGCCGGCCTCGTGATCGGCTGCTTTAATGCGTGGCGTTGGGTGGAGAACGAGGACAGGGCCATCCGCGAGGAACAGGAGAATGACGATGAATGAATCGCTCACATTATTACTGGCGTGGGTCGCTGGCGTGTTGTTAGGAATCGTTTTCTTCGGCGGCCTTTGGTGGACGGTTCGCAAGATCGTATCGTCACAAAAGCCGGCCCGTCTGTTTTTTGCCAGCCTGATGGTGCGGATGGGCGTCGCCCTCGCCGGCTTTTACTTCGTCTTCGGAGGCAACTGGAGAAGGCTTCTGGTATGCCTCCTTGGATTCCTCTCGGCGCGCCTGCTCGTGACGTGGCTGATCCGGTCAGGAAAAGCGGTCCCGGTCGAACCGGCGCGGAGGGCCATCCATGCCCCTTAGTCCTGACGAGATGATCTTCTGGCAGTATGGATTCTTCAAACTCAACGCCACTATCGCCTTCACCTGGGCAATCATGGTGGTCCTCGCGGTGGGTTCACGACTGATCACGCGCAGACTCTCCATGGATCTCCAACGTTCCCGGTGGCAGAACCTGCTCGAAATTGTCGTCACCGCTACCGCGAAACAAATCGAAGAGGTCGGGCTACGGCATCCGGAAAAGTATCTCGGCTTTCTGGGTACGCTCTTTCTGTTCGTCGCGACAGCAAGCCTTTGCACCGTCATACCCGGCTATAAGCCGCCAACGGGTTCACTTTCGACCACCGTGGCGCTCGCGCTATGCGTTTTTGTGGCCGTGCCGATGTTCGGCATCGAGGATCAGGGCATACGCTTATATCTCAAAACCTACATCCAGCCGACAGTCATTATGCTGCCATTCAACATCATCAGCGAAATTTCTCGCACGCTGGCTCTGGCTGTGCGTCTGTTCGGCAACATGATGAGCGGCGCGGTGATTATCGCCATACTGTTGACCATCACCCCGTTTCTTTTTCCGATCGTCATGACCGCGCTCGGTCTGTTGACCGGCATGGTGCAGGCCTATATTTTTAGCATTCTAGCCGCGGTTTACATCGCGGCTGGATTGCGCATTCGTCAACCCCGTCTGGAGCCTACGTCCGAGACATGAAAAAAACAACAGATGAGAAAAAGGAGCATTTATGGATGACATGAGCATGATCGCAGTTGCCTCTATCGTCACCGCCGGCCTTACGACGGGCTTTGGGTGTATGGCGCCGGCGCTGGGGCAGGGGCGGGCGGTAGCGACAGCCTTAAGTTCACTTGCACAACAGCCCGACGCCTCCGCCACAATCACTCGAACTCTATTCGTGGGTCTCGCGATGATCGAATCCACGGCCATATATTGTTTCGTGGTATCGATGATTCTCGTTTTCGCCAATCCGTTCTGGAATCACGTTATCGCCCAGGCCCCGGGGAAGTAACTCATGCTCATCGATTGGTTTACCGTCGGCGCGCAGGCGCTTAACTTCGTGATCCTGGTTTGGTTGATGAAGCGGTTTCTGTACAAGCCCATCCTCGACGCCATTGATGCTCGGGAAAAGAGAATCGCCGCTGAACTGGCGGACGCCGATGCGAAGAAAGCCGAAGCGCGGGAGGAGCGTGATGAGTACCAGCAAAAGAACGCAGAGTTTGACCGGCAGCGGACCGCCCTTTTGAGTCAGGCGGAAGATGAGGCGAAAATCGAGCAGCGGCGGCTGATCGAGCAAGCACGGCAAATGGCCGACGACTTGAGTGCAAAGCGTCTGGGAATGTTGGATAGCGAGGTCCGTATTCTAAACGAAGCCATCAGCAGCCGGACGCAGAAGGAGGTATTTGCAATTACGCGAAAGGCATTGATGGATCTGGCCACGACAAGTCTGGAAGAGCGTATGGGCGAGGTGTTCACTCGCCGCCTGCGGGAGATGGATGGCCACTCAAAATCAGTACTCACGGAGGCGCTAGAGACAGCGTCCGCCCCTGCGCTCGTGCGTACCGCGTTTGACGTTTCAATAGAGCAGCGCACGGCAATACAGAATGCAGTGAACGAAACGTTTTCGTCCGAAGTTCAGCTTCGGTTTGAGACGGCTCCCGATTTGGTCTGCGGGATTGAACTCATTACAAATGGGCAAAAAGTGGGTTGGAGCATCGCGGAGTATCTCTTATCGCTGGAAAATGGGGTGGCCGAACTTCTTAATCAAAAAATAGATAGTAAGACTAATGGGGAACCTATGCCTCCGCAAATGGTTAGCCAATGAACGCCGCACCTGATAACCAGGAGAGCGTATTCGATCGCGTATTCGCGGCAATTCGTCAAGTGAGCGGAGGCTTTACACCACAATTGAATCCTCGCGAAGTGGGCACGATTGCCAGCGTTTCCACTGGGATCGCGAGAGTCTCCGGTCTGCCCGGTGTGGGGTTTGAGGAGTTGGTGCAGTTTCCCGGCGGCGTGTTGGGCATTGCCTTCAACTTAGACGAGGACGAGATCGGCGTTGTGCTGCTCGGCGAATATTGGTCTCTTCACGCGGGAGATGAAGTCGAGCGAACGGGACGTGTGGCGGACGTGGTCGTAGGCGACGGATTGCTGGGACGCGTAATTGACCCGCTCGGACGGCCACTCGATGGCAACGGCCCCGTAGTCGCCAGCGAGAGATTGCCCATCGAACGGCCTGCCGCTGCCATCATGGACCGTGCGCCAGTCACTGTTCCACTCCAAACCGGCCTCAAGGTCATCGATGCACTGATTCCGATCGGGCGCGGGCAGCGCGAGTTGATTCTGGGCGACCGGCAAACGGGCAAGACCGCGATTGCGATCGACACAATTCTTAACCAGAGGGACCAGGATGTTCTATGTGTATATTGCGCCATTGGCCAGCGCGCGTCTGCGGTGGCGAAGGCCATCGCCGTTTTGCGGGAAAACGGCGCAATGGAATATACCGTCGTGGTCGTGACTGAGGGCAACGACCCGCCTGGTCTCGCCTACATTGCGCCCTACGCCGCGACCAGCGTCGCTGAGCATTTTATGGAAACGGGCCGCGACGTGTTAATTGTCTATGACGACCTCACGCAGCACGCTCGAGCGTATCGCGAGCTGTCCCTCCTGCTCCGTCGTCCACCCGGTCGCGAAGCATTCCCAGGGGACATCTTCTATCTCCATTCACGGTTGCTCGAAAGGGCGACGCATTTGCGCGAGGAACGGGGCGGCGGCTCGCTCACCGCTCTTCCGGTGATTGAGACCGAAGCCCAGAATATATCGGCATATATTCCTACCAATCTCATTTCCATTACGGACGGACAGATCTATCTCTCGCCGTCCTTATTCGAACTGGGTGTGCTGCCTGCGGTCGATGTCGGTAAATCCGTTTCGCGTGTCGGGGGTAAGGCGCAGCGGGCCACCTATCGTGCGGTGACGGGAGACCTCAAACTCGCCTACGCTCAGTTCGAAGAACTCGAGACATTCGCGAGGTTCG
>CAZZGS010000421.1:3983-4639 GCA_964653845.1 uncultured Bryobacter sp. | reverse complement strand
TTCTTCAGGCTGTTTACGTTCCGGGTGAATCACCGATGGCGAGAAGCCGCGGAATTGCAAAGAGGCGGTAGCGGCAGTCAGCGCCGTGAGGCGATGTTCAGGCCGTGCACTGCTTTCTCCAAGGAAAATCTCATCCCAGTAAACGCAAAGGTTGGTGATGATCCTCACCTCGCGGCTTGCACTGAGAAACTTGCCAGTCAGATCCACCACCATCGCCTTGGGCTTGCCCGACGGCATCCCCATATCTTCAATCACAGTTACCCATTCACCCTTCTTGTTCTTCACCTGAAGCGAAGGTGCTTGAAGTGGTTTGCCCTCCTGCGCAGCAGCCAGGAAGGTCGAGCCATCGGCCCAATCCACCCAACCTTGCAGCACTAGGATGGCCGTATTCTTCTGGGCGACATTGCCAAAGTCGAGTGTCAGCATGTGGCGCTCGGCTACGCCTGCCGTGTTGCGGCGATAGGCGTTTGGATAACTGCGATCACGTGCTGCCAACAGGCTCGTCACGTCGTTGCCAAGATGATCCACGGCCTTCCGCGCGTGAATCGGTTGGCTGACTCCAAAAAGCCGAAACTCAGGAAAGGGCGGTGCTTTCCATTTCTCGTTCGAGTACACATTGGTACCCACAGGATGATCAATTGCAAGCAGGCGCACCT
>CAZZGS010000421.1:2741-3973 GCA_964653845.1 uncultured Bryobacter sp. | reverse complement strand
GATCAAAGTAAGCCGCTTCGCTCAACTCCTCGGTCATACGCACCTCAAGCCGCCCACTGGCGTTCGGCTTCAACTGCTCGCCGGCAATTGCGACATACTCATCATGGTCAACGGCAAAAAACGTTCCATCCCCGGCACTGGCTCCAAGCGGTGCCACCCCCAATACGTCGGTGATGTATTCGAACCCTTCGCCGTTATAGGTCCATACAATCGGGCAGGACCCCGACAGGCGTTGGGCTTCTTTGTAGCGCCACGGAGTCGCAACCGCCTGCTTCATTTCGTTCTGAATCAGCCCATTGGGCCAAGTGATGCGCACAACCTCTACTCGCGTTGCTTTGCCAACTCCGAAACGGATCGGGAAGCCGTCATACAGCTTCTTCTGATACAGGCCACCAACACGCAGTTCAATCTCTGAGCCAGGTGCGGTGCGAACATTCTTGACACCTTCAAGGGTCACCCTCAAGACTCGATTCAATGCCGGAGTGATATTCAGTTTCTCTACCCAACCGGTTGGCTTCAATTCCACGACGTCGGTCTTGCCATCGGCATTCAGATCGATCGCTACCGCCCCACTCACGATTTCAAAGCGGCCATCGTTGCGCAGGTCGGCCATCACTGCCTGGCCCTTCAAACCGGCTACAGGCATGGTCTTCTCCATCCCGGATATCCAGGCAACTTGATCGCCGATACTATAGACGAGGTCGAGCTTACTGTCCTGATCGACATCGCCTGTGCTCAGGTATTTCGCACCTGCCGGCAAAATGGGTAATGCCTCCCGAGCATACTTTCCGAGCAGCAGATCCCGATAGAGCATCCCACTCCCAGCAGCGTAGCTCACCACCAGATCAAAACCGCGCGTATCCGGAATTACCCTCGTCGCTACAGCATCAATGGCCACACCTTGGGCAAACGGGAAGTCCTTGCTCTGATCGACAAACCCAGCCGCACCCTGATTGCGCAAGAGCAATTGCTGTTCGCCAAGGACAAAAAGATCGAGGTCGTAATCGTGGTCGTAATCCATCCACACGCACTGGTTAAATTTCCCGCGTGCCGGTAGTGGAACCTGCTTCCAACCTGCCGCTGTGTTGTGCAACAGCAGTGGCATCTCTTCGCCGATCACACAGAGATCCATCAAGCCGTCGTTGTCGTAGTCGCCAGCAGCCACACTGCGCACTCCGCTCACGCTTGCGATGCGTTTGCCTCCGATGCTCAGGCCCTGACCATCCCAGTAG
>CAZZGS010000421.1:0-2731 GCA_964653845.1 uncultured Bryobacter sp. | reverse complement strand
GCCGCAGGCTTCGGGTCGTAGATTTCTGAATACTGCGACCAGTCGACGTCCTCCGGTACAGCGGCACCCTCGGTCTGTTTCTTCAATGCTTGAAAGAGTTCCAACTGTTGCTTGGCTTCATTCGCGCGGTTGGCCTGACGGTACATATTGAAAAGCTGGAAGTGCGCAGCCGCAAGGTTCTGATCGAGCTTTGCCGCCTGTTCAAATGCGGCCGTAGCTCCAGCGGCATTGCCTAGTTGCTTGAGCAATACGCCGGCGTTGTAGTGGAGGATCGGCTCTTTCGGGTCCAGCTTCACTGCTCCACGCATCTGGTCGAGCGCCTTCTGCGTCTCACCCTGCTTCTTGTATTCGATGCCCAGCGTAAACCACGTATGTGGCAGCTCGGGCTTCTCTTTTTGCACTGCAAGCAGTTCGACAATCGCTTCTTGCGCACGCCCGGCTCGCAGCAGCCCGAGCCCATAATTCAAGCGTTCTCGAGATGACTTTGGCGCCAGGTCGTAGGCCTGTTTGAGTGTCGCGGCAGCTTCTTTCTGCGTCGTCGGGTTCTCATAGAAAGCCTTGCCCAGATTGCGCAGCGCTTCGAGACGCGCATCCTGCGCGAATGCCATTGAGGCAACCAACAAGATTAGAAAAGATTTCATACTTCACTCCGGCTAACGCTGGCAGATTCAAAACTTGCCATGTCGTGATAAAGATTCATCGCACACTTCAATAGATGCATTCCGAGGATGGCGCCACTGCCTTCTCCCAAACGCATCCCCAGATCCAGGATCGGATCGCCATCCAACTCTTCGAGCATACGGCCGTGACCACGCTCGGCTGAGCGGTGCGAAAAAAACAAAACCTCTCGCGTGGCCGGTTCCATCTTGACAGCCACTAGAGCTGCCGCGCAGGTGATAAAGCCATCCATCATAACGGGCAGCTTCAGCCTTCCCGCTTCCATCAGAAATCCTGCCATGCGCGCAATCTCAAAGCCACCCACTGTCTGAAGTACCTGCAATGCCGGTGCCCCCTGCAGTGCATGTTTTTCGAGAGCCGCATCGATCACTTGAGCTTTGTGTCGAACCCCTTCATCATCGAGACCTGTTCCACGACCCGTGACTTCCGCAGCGGTGTATCCACCAATCGAAGCCAAAATCGCCGCTGCTGAAGTCGTATTGCCGATTCCCATCTCCCCCACACCCACCAGCTCATATCTACCTGCTGCCTCGCGCGCATCTACCCGGCCTGCCAATAAGCGTTCAGCGCATTCTTCTTCGGACATCGCTGGCACCTGGGCGAAGTTCTTTGTCCCTTCACCGACGCCTGCATCAATCACTTTCACCTCAACTCCATGCTGCCTTGCCAGCACGTTCACCGCGGCTCCACCAGCTTCAAAGTTGGCAATCATCTGCCTTGTAACGGCCTTCGGATAAAGGCTGACGCCCTCCTCGGTGATGCCATGATCTCCGGCATAAAGATAGAGCCCCATCTTTTCGATCCTTGCTTGCGCGAGTCCCCGAATCACGCAGTATTCCTGTGCCAGTTCTTCGAGCCGGCCCAGGCTTCCCTGCGGTTTGGTGCGCGAATTCCATTGCGCCGCGATTTCATTCAGCAATTCTTGTTTCACGAGTTCAGCTTCACAATCTCACAGTAGCCCTGCTGAAACTCGAGTTCTGGCTCGCCAGTCAGCAATTGACGGATCACCGAGTTAACTGCCAGGTGGGCAACGATGATGCATGGCCTGGCGCACCCAGCCAATGCCGCTGAAACGCGCGAGCGAAAAGTACTCCACGCCTCTGCCTCTTCGATGGAATATCCCAGCCAGTCTTGTAGCTTCTTTTGCGCCTCGGCAGGGTAGCGTGCTTCGATCTCAGCCCAACTCAAACCTTCCCAGGGTCCATAATCAATTTCTCGAAAGTCATTCACTGCTTCGTATTTCAATCCAATAGCTTCTGCTGTCTCAGTTGCCCTACGCATCGGGCTTGCATATACAGGCCAATCGAGATTGAGATGCAACGTACTTGCCTGACTGCGCCCAGCCTCGCTCAAACCAGGATCGGTCGAACCCAAAAAGACACCCCGAAGCGTCGGTTCTCCATGCCGGATCAGCACTACTTCGGCCATGCAAAAACCACCAGACAATAAATCACACTAGCCTGTTGCAGTGCTCCAAAGCAGTCGCCTACAACACCCCCCAGCCGGAGGATAAAGTAATGACGTGCCAGCAGGACCAAAAGAACAAGGCCCCCCAGCATCCACGGAATCAACTGCAAACTAGCCATCCCCAAAAAGATAGCCGCCCAGACGATAGAAGCCAATAGTGTAAAAGCACTACGGTTCTCGCTCAGATACGCGCCCATGCCAGGCTTGGCCGCAGGCGTTATCATCCCCAACCAGAGGATCGCGCATCGCGACAGGCCCTCACTCGCAGCCACAACTCCCATCACCTGCCACGGCGACGCGAAGTTGTTCCCAACCGCCTCAAGACCCTGCCATCGCAGCAACAACCCCACACACAGGGCCGATGCCCCGAAGCTCCCCACGCGGCTGTCTTTGATAATCTCGAAAATCTTCTCGCGGGTTCTTCCCGCTCTGACTCCGTCTGCGATGTCGGCCAACCCGTCTTCATGCAGCATTCCAGTGATCCAGAGTTGAAGCATCAGAACAAGAGCCGCCTCAATCCCCGCTGGCAGCGAGAGCCAGGCCATCGGGATCGAAGAGGCAAGCCCAATCAGCCCCCCCACCAAAG
>CAZZGS010000420.1:0-4640 GCA_964653845.1 uncultured Bryobacter sp. | reverse complement strand
GGATCCCACTGGCCTTTCTCCCAAGTCCTACACGGCAAATATCTCGATCAAATCCACGGGCACAGCCAATCCCACACTCACTTTGCCGGTCACTCTCAACGTCATCGCTGCCGCCCCCAACATCTTCAGCACCTGGCCGATTGGCGTCATCCAGCAATCCGCCCAGAGCTTCGTCACGATCTATGGAGAAAGCTACTTTGCCAACTCCACAGTCTCGGCAACCGGATTCACCAATGAAGCCACCATCACCGCCACAGACGGCTCCACAACTGCGTCCGAGAACTTCTACATCCCGGTTTACCCCAGCACGGCCAGCTTCCTGCGCATTCCCATGGGCTCACCCATGCCCGCTGGCACCGTCAGCACCGCCTACACCGCGCTCAATCTCACCTCAGCCGGTGGCACCTCCCCATATACCTGGAGCCTCGTCGGCGGCCAACTTCCCCCCGGCATCAACCTGAGTGGAAACCAACTTCAGGGCACACCCAATGCCGCCGGAACTTACTACTTCACTCTTCAGGTCGAAGACTCGACATCCCCGATCACGGCTAGCTCCTACATGCCCTTCAAGATGCACATCATGCCGGCCACTTCCAGCTCTCTGCGCGTTACCGGCCCCACTACGGCTCTGGTTGCAGGCACACTCAGCAGCACCTACCCTGGGGCAAATGCAGTAAGGTCCGTTGCGGCCGCCAACCCTCCCATCTGGTCAGCCACTGGCCTTCCTTCAGGAATGTCCATCAACAGCAGTACAGGAGTCCTCTCTGGCGTACCCGGCTCGGTCGGCCTTCAAGGCAACCTCACCTCAAGGCAAGTGGGCGAGAATGCCATGCTCGTCACCGTACCAGCCTCTTACCTCCTTAGCCCCGGTTATCTTCGCATGGCGGTCTCTACCCCTAACCCAGGTGGCGGCACCTCAAGCGAAGCCCAATTCCAGATCTATGGCCCGCGTCCCCAGGTAAATGCAGTAGTAGATTCCGCCAGCTACGCCCAGGGCACGATCTCTCCCGGCCAACTGCTCACGCTTTTCGGCCTTGGCCTCGGCCCCGCCACCCTCACACTCTTCAATCCAGCCGTCCCGGCACCCCAAATCCCGAGTGCCTTGCCCGTCACCGGCCCAGCCACATCGGTAACCATCGGTGGCGTCGCCGCCCCAATTCTCTACACCAGCGCAAATCAGGCTAGCGTGATTGTTCCTTACAACATCATCGGCGCCGCTGCCGATCTCGTCCTCACTTACACCGGACTCGCCTCCGCGCCTGTCTCGCTTACCGTCGCCCCCACCAGTCCGGGTGTATACACCACAGACGCCTCAGGCCGAGGCCAGGGTGCGATCCTCAACTACAATCTCACCACCAACGACTACACGCTCAACTCCAACGCCGCCCCCGCTCTCAAAGGTGGTATCGCCGTTCTCTACGTCAGCGGCATCGGCGCCACCAATGCCTCCGTCGCCGCCCCCACCACTGCCGCCGCCACATTGATAGCCCAGAATGCAGTAGTCACCCCCTCAGCCAACGTCAGCGTAACCGTTGGCGGTATCGCCGCCAGCGTCATTGGAGCCATCTCCCCCATGGGCAGCGTCCCTGGCCTCCTCCAGATCAACATCTCCATCCCATCGAATGCCCCAGTCGGCGCCGCCGTCCCAGTCGTCGTCAACGTTGGCGGAGTCGACACCCAATCCGGCGTCACCATGGCCATTAAATAGAAAGGGCGCCCCCTTGCGGGAGCGCCCTTCCACCATTCAGTGCTAACAAGCTTAGAAGCTGATTCGCAGACCCATAGTGATGGCACGTGCGCCAACCTGCGGACCGGTCGGGCGTCCAAAGGCTGCGTTGCCAACTACACCATTCACACCGCCGAAGCGGGTGCGGTTGAAGAGGTTGAACGCGTCGGCACGGAAATTCAGTACCACCGGGTTCTTCTCGTTTGCAAATAACACTGTTTTCTTGGAGAGTCCAACGTTTTCGAATGCAATCGCCGGCTGACGGAAATCGTCATAGTAAAGCGCTGCATTTCCGAGCGTAAACGGTGCCGCCGAGCTAAATGCCCCGGCATTGAACCAGCGCACGTTCGGATTATTAGGATCGAGATCTGAATAGCCTGCGCCGGTTCTGATGTCGACGTTGTTACGATTGGCCTTCGTTGCCGTCGAGAACAAAGTCTGGCCCAGCGGATTGCCCGGAGTCACAACCTGAATCAGGTTGCCCGAGTAATAACGCTGTGCGCCGCTGACTACCCAGCCGCCCACCAAGCCATTGATGATGTGGTTGGAGTTGCCCATGAATTTCTTACCCTTGCCAAACGGCATGTCGTATGTCCAAACGATGTTGAACACATGCGGCTGGTCAAACGGCAGGAAGCTCTTCATGTCGCTCAGGTTGTAGGCATCCTGTGCGCCAACGTTGAACTGCTGGCTGAAAATCTGGCGGAAGTGCGCATTTGCGAGCGTCTTCGACCAGGTGTAGGACGTCAGCAACTGGAAGTTGCCAAAACGACGCTCCACCTTCAACTGTGCAGAGTCATACCAGGTCTGTCCCTGGCCAGTGTTGCGGCCATTGATATCCAGGAATTGCGGGAAGGGCCGCAAAGACTGTGCAACCGTTCCGTTTGCCCGAAAATTGGCGTAAGGGATGCGAATGCCAGCTGCTTGAGCTGCTACGGAATTTGCCGGCTGCGTTAGCAGGCTGCCCCGCGACAAGTTGCTTGTGGGCAATTGGTTCTGGTTGATAGTTGAATTCAAACCATTACCGCGGTTGCCAACATAAGCTGCATCGATCAGGAAGCCCTTGAGTTCATGCTGGATGTTGATGCTCCAGTTATAGACTCGCGGTGCCTTACCATAGGTGGGCGAAAAGAAGTCGATGTTCTGGAAGTTGGAAAGCGTTGAATCCAGCAGTGGTGGCGGACGGAAGCCCGCTCCGGTCGGAATACCACCATCCCAATTCAGGATCGGATCCGGGTTGTTGCTAACGAGCGTGTTCGTATTGGCAAAACCCTGACGGCAGCCGCAACCACCGTTGCCGAGCGTCTGGTAGAAGATTCCCCAGCCACCGCGGATCACCGTCTTTGGTCCTACCTGGTAGGCAAAACCAAGACGCGGCCCAATGTTGGACCAGTCGGTAGGATAAGGGCGCGTCTGACCTGTGCGTCCAGGACCCTTTCCGAAGAACACCAGAGCGCCTGGCAAGCCGCCCGCGCCGGGATTCGCCTTCGTCATGTCAAGGCCCGAAAAATTACCGTTCGGGATATGCCAGCCCATCGGCACTTCATAGCGGAGTCCCAGGTTCAATGTCAACTTCTTGGTCACACGATAGTTGTCCTGAATAAAGCCCGAGTTGTATCCATACTGGATTTGGTCGAGTATTATCGGCAATACAGTCTTGTTCGCTTCCTGCACAGCGCCAAGCAACAAGCTGGCAAACTCATGCCCGCTCCCGGACGTCGAGTTTGGCACCGACGTTTGCAAACGGTTGAAGATATACAAACCATTGGCACCGGCAAGGTCAAAACCAAAGGTGGTCAGCTTGCGCCAATCCCAGCCAAACTTGATTTCATGCTTGCCCTTTAGCAATGTCCAGCCTTGCGTGATCATCAGCGTATCGTTGTCCTGTCCGCCATTGGCAACCTTGCCGTCTTGAACGCCATACGGCGACAAGCCAGCAGTTCCGCGGAACTGGATACGAGGCATCGCATCAGCTTCTCCACTAAGACCGGGAATGCCCAACCTGGAGCCAGCACCAGCCTGAGCCGGGTTATCCCACAATTGACGGGTGGCCGAATAGCCGAAAGTCGTATGCATGAACAGCGATGGGCTGAATGAGTAGTCATGGTTGATACGGACGTTCCAAGGCAACTGTCCGCTAAAGCCCAATCCGTTTCCAATCGGACCCGCAAAATTAAACGTATCCCGGCTTCCGCCATTTTCTTTGCTCAAGAAAAATGACAGCCGGTTGGTTGTCGTGAATGCATGATCCGCTTTAATACTCCAGATTTTCTGTTCGATCGTCTGCTGGTTCACAAAGTCATAGTTCTGTAGCAGCGAAGAACGTGTCGGATCCGGAAGCAAAGGAATCAAATTCCTGGCTACGGTGCTAAACCGGTTTGTCGGTATGCGATTTCCGGGGAAGGGCGTGCGTACCCCGCCAGCGGTCGTCGCCGGGTCATAGATCAGTTGCGTGCCCAACTGCGAAAAGTCTCCACCTTTCATCTGTGCCGTTGGCACTGTGCTCAGGGGGAAGCTAATGTTGGCAGGCAGCAAGCGCTGCGTGTATGTGTAATAGAAGAAGCTCTTGTTGCGGCCGTCATACACCTTCGGGATGTAAACCGGACCGCCGCCGGCACCGCCAATTTCGTTCTGGCGTTCCTTCGGACGGAAGTTCTGTGCAGGGTTCGGGTTCGCATTGCGGGCCCAGGCATTGGCATTCCAGATATCGCGGCGCATGTTTAGAAACGCCGTTCCGTGATACCAATTGCTGCCGCTCTTGGTCAGGTACTGTTCCACGCCGCCACCAAAACGGCCGTACTCGGACGAGTAGGCGCCAGTGATCAGCTTGAATTCCTGGAACATTTCTGCCGACGGCATGTTGAATACCGTGCCGCCAGACTCAGGAATGATGGCCGAAGCGCCGTCAATCTGC
>CAZZGS010000419.1:0-4640 GCA_964653845.1 uncultured Bryobacter sp. | reverse complement strand
TGTCGAGAAAGCCATCGCGGTGGGTGCGGTCGATGCTGCCATGACTTTGGAAGAAGCTCTGCCAACAGCGGATCTTGTGTTACTGGCCCAACCTGTGAAGCGGATCTTGTCGCTGATCGAGCAACTCGATCAGCACCTTCGACCAGGCACCCTTGTCACTGATGTAGGCAGCACCAAGGCCGAAATTTGCGCTGCGGGTGCGAAGTTCATAACCCGCGCGAAGTTTGTTGGCGGGCACCCAATGGCTGGCAAAGAACTTCGAGGCCCGGAAGCAGCCTCAGCTGAACTCTTTGAGGGCCGTCCCTGGGTTCTAACCGATCCAGACCAGTCTCTGATCGCCATCATCGAGGCAGTCGGCGGTAACCCCGTCTTTCTTGGTCCGCAAGAGCATGACCGCCTGGTTGCGCTCAGTTCGCATCTGCCACAACTTCTCTCAACAGCTCTTGGGAGTTATCTCTCAGGCAAGAATGCAACAGAGGTATCGGGGCCAGGCTTGCGGGACATGACGCGCCTGGCGCTTTCGAGCTTCAACCTCTGGCAAGACATTCTGGAAACCAATGCAGCCAATGTCGACGCTGCTCTCGCAGGCTTGATTGCAGAACTTGAAGGGTTGCGCAGTGCCCTTGCTGCGGGCACTGCCGGTGACTACTTTGAGCGTGGCGCCCGGCTTAGCGGCGACCTTCGACAGGACCGGTGACGGAATCCGGGGTCGCCCAGGTTCCCTTCAACACACTGCCATCGAATTTCAGTTGAAGTTTGATATTCCCTTGCGGCAAGGCTACGGTAAAGCTGATCTGTTCGGCGGTGATAGCAACCTGCTCCAGCGGAATGGCCTGACCCTCGGGAGTACGCAGAATCGCTGCCGTTTCCGATTTGATCTCAAGGTCGAGGTTGGTCTTGGCTCCATTTGGCCGTTCCGCAGTGAGCTTCCATAAGCCGGTCAGTGCCGTTGCCGCAGCCCTTGTGCCATGGATGGGCCCTTCATCTTCACCAGCCTTCCAGACTCCTTTGAGCGTGTCCCCGTTGGCCTCCAGTTGAACCAGGATGATCCCGTCTTCCCAGGGGACTTCGAAAGACACTGAATCACCTTGCCGCTTCATCGACTTGATATCACGAATTCCGTCTTTGGACTTCAATGTTCCGGCTTGGTCCCGGATTGTGAGTTCACTTTTGACTGGATTACCATCGCCGTCTTTTGAGTTCAGAGTCCAAACACCATTGAGATCGGCAGCAAAACAGGAAATGCTTGCAAAGAGGAGCGCTAAGGCACGGAAATTCATCTTTTCAGTATATCTGGGATCAGCGATCGAGAAGCTGAAACTCCCCCCCCTAAAGCGATGCGCTAAGGTTCTAAGTATTCCTTCCGCTTTATTTCGGACTGCTTCTTAGGCTTAGTACCCCACTCCAGTTAGTTCTACATCAACACCGGGCTAGTTCTTAAATTGAACCGTATACAGATGTAAAACATAGGAAACAAGAGACATATTTCTACCAAAGGCTGGACAATGTTCCTTCAGATGAACGTCAGGAACGCCAAGACTAAATCGGAAGTCCTGGTACTAGGTGAACTGGGCTAAGTTGTTTTCCGGTATCACTTAAGCAAACACCCTCTCACGCTCAAAACTCATTCACCTTACACTCGAACCTAAGACAAGGCAGGGTATTTATTCAATGACTACTGAGCAATGGCAAAAGATCGAGACGGTTTTGGATGACATCCTCGCGTTTCCTCTCACAAAACGAAAACTCCAGTTAGCCAAGTGGTTCGGTGACGACGAACGGACGCATTCTTTGGCTAGCCGTTTGGTTCAGCTGGGGGATCTTGGTGCCACTTGCATGGACATTCCTCCAGACATTGGCGGCTGGGTGCCCCTGCGTCGGCTCGGTTCAAATTCAAGCTCAACCGACTATCTTGTTCGAAGCGCCGATGACGCCGATCATCCAGTCGCGATTCTCCACCTGGGGCCAATCGCTTTCGATGAAGGCCCAGCAATCCAGAACTTTCGTGAAGAGCTCAAGCGCATTGACTCACTGTCTGCCGAAAGCCTCTGCCGCATCTACGATGCCGGCCTTGACGATCTTAACCATCCTTACATCGTCAACGAGTTTGCAGTTGGAACTCCAATTCTCGAAGCCGCCCGCGACCTGAACACTCGTTCCATCGTGGAGCTTTTCCGCAATCTGCTCCTCAATGTTGATAATGCGCATTCGCGAAAAGTTCCCCACGGCAACTTTCACCCTGCGCATATCCTGCTCGGAATGACTGAATCGATCCGGCTGGCCGGTTTTGCAGTTCCTCGCATCTTGGCCCTGGCGGCAAACAAACCCGGCTTCGTCTTAAACCCGGGCATTGCGCCCAAAGAAATCCTGTACTTCTCGCCTGACCAATTGAAGGGTCAAGGCGACCAGCTTTCCGGCGACATTTACTCGCTCGGTGTGATCTTCTATCAGATGCTCTCCGGTAGAACGCCTTATGGCAACTCTGAGGAGTCCCTGGTCGAGTTGGCCAGCGCCATTTCAGCCAAGGTTCCAGCCAAAATTGCCGGTTTGGAGGATGTGCTGAACCAGATCCTGCAGAAAATGCTGGCCAAGAGTCCATCCGATCGCTACTCCGATTTAACCGGCATTACCATCGAGATTGACAACTACCTCTTAGGCCGCCACCTTAAAGTAGAAGTGAAGGAAATCCCCAAACAGAGAAGTTTTGTGCCGGCAATCTTTCAACAGGGCCGCTACCGTTGGGTTGCTGCCACTTTGGGCTTTGCGCTAATTACCGTCGCTGGCTTCGGCATCAAGAATTACACATCTGGCAGCATCGAGGCTGGGGCCAACCAGGTCCAGCAGTCGGTTTCAGCGCCGGTCGAAAAGACCCCGTTACAGTTGGCGACGGCTTTTTTGAATTCGACCTATGAAGAAGCTCGAAACCAGCCTGATTTCCAGCGTTCACTGTCGCAGGTCTACGTCGGTTTGTCTGAGCTTGAGGGTAAAGGTACCCAACCAAAACAAGCATTGCAGTCCAGTAGGCGTGCCTTCGAACTCAGCACGATGGCTGTCGATCGTGGACCTTTCGCTGATGACTTGTCTCTCGAATACGCACTTGCTGCACGAAGCCACATCTACTTCCTGGCTCTGAATGGAGACTACAAACAGGCGGTGGAGGTAAATCGGCAATGGCAAAAGCGCTTCTCAAAAGCTGCTTCTTCAAACATCGAGACCATCCGGGCCTCTGCGTTGGCCAACACCACTCTGGCCAATCTCCTCTATGAGTCGAAGTTGGGCACTTCACCCTCCGAGTCGGTTTTCCAGAACGACTACGAGAACCTCCGAAAAGCGACTCAGGGTTCCAATGCCGGGCGGAGCGGTGCGCTCACAAACTTCTCTCAGTCGATGATCAGACTTGGTGAGGCGATTGAGCTTTCAAAGCTATCTTCAAAGGCACTTCAAGTCTACGATGAATCTCGCCACTTGCTCGAGAAAGCCATGCTTCTTGAGGGCAACAACCAGGATCTGCGTGCTTGTCTGGCCGACACGCTTGTCCACATGGCAAGAGTTCATGTGAAATCAAGCACTGCTGACACTGCGCTTGAGGAATCCAATCGGGCCATTGAATTAGCTCGGCAGAGTCTTGTAAAGCAAGAAGGCAACCCGTCGCTTCGCCGGCTTTTGGCACGCGCTCTGGCTGCCAACGCCTCCGCACTCGTAATTGCAAAACGTGCTTCAGAAGCGGTAAAGGTTCAGGGGGAAGCAATCGCTCAGTGGCAACTTTTGGAACGTTCGTACGGCCTGGATTCAAACGACAAAGCAGAACTCAACAAGGCCCGGCTTATTGGCCGAGGCTAGCTTACTGACGGCCTGATCCGCCCAGGATGACAACAACCAGCAGAATACCAGCCAGAATGAATACGACGGCGAAAATAGTCAGGACATAGCGCCCCACCTTATTCTTCTCGTCGTCGATCTCGTTGATCTCGTGAATCAACTTCTTCATCGCCGCTTCTTCTTCTCTAAGATTTTTCTGTAACAACTTATTACTCCCTGGGAGCTAAACCTTCATTGTAAGAGGTTCTTGCTGCGTCATGCAGTGCAGTGTTCCCAATCCCAGTACAAGATCCCGGCAATAGATCGGCACGATGCTTCGGGTGGGAAAGAGCTTTGCCAGCGTATTGAGCGCTTCCCGGTCATTTGCGTCATTGAAAACAGGTGCCAGCACAATGCTATTCGCCACGTAGAAATTGGCATAGCTGGCCGGCAAGCGCTGCCCGTCAAACCAGACCGGCTCGGGCATCGGCAGAGTCACCACGCGCATGCCTTTGGCGATTGACTTGAGCAGAGCGACATTCTCTTTGAGCGGTTCATGGTTGGCATCGCTCTTGTCGCGTTCTTCGACGATTACGATGGTCTGCTCATCGGTAAATCGGGCGAGATCGTCGATGTGGCCATGAGTGTCGTCGCCAACGATGCCGTGCTTTAGCCAGAGAGTCCGCTCAATTCCAAGATATTTGGCAAAGATGGCTTCGATCTCCTCACGACTGAGCCCTGGGTTCCTGGCCTGCACATCGCTTAGCAGGCACTCCTCGGTGCTCAACATCAGACCTTTACCATTGACTTCGATCGAGCCACCTTCAAGCACAATCCGGCGC
>CAZZGS010000418.1:0-4644 GCA_964653845.1 uncultured Bryobacter sp. | reverse complement strand
CCTTAGGGGTCAGCTTCGTGAGGAGGAATACGGGCCGGGCGGGATACCGCTTGACGATGGCTCGCAGCGAGGAGACGTGCAGGGCGGTGGCTTCTATCGAGAGTCCGGTCCAGGCCATCCTCACGGCCTTGCGGCAGCTTGCCTCAAGCGGATAACCGTTCTTGCCGTTGCTGGGGTCGCCGATTTCGTCAATTAGATTTTGCGCGTGAACGCCCTCCACCACATACTCCTTGTCGTTGACTACTTCAACGGGTGACTTGAGAAAGAGGCGGTAGCGTCGCATGCCGTCCCATAAATAAACAGAAGATCCTCCGGCGTTTAGAGCGGCGTCGGCGGAGGTGGATGCTGGTAGAACCTCTGCCTTGCCGTGAATTTGGTGGAGTGCTGGTGCGATTTGTTCGGATTTGTTCGCGGTTGGCTCGCTCGAGCAACTGGTGAATCCGGCGAGCGTGACTGCGATCCACCAATACATGTTGGCTTTGCCGTGCATAGTGCGTTGCCTCTCTTTCTAGAAGCCTGACGTTATCACGGGGGCTGGCTGTTGACAACCGGGGCGGATGATTTTGTGGCTAGTATGTCCTTTGTCCGGTTGAATTCATACGTCATCTCTCCGGTTTGAAAAAAGCGGCGACGATAGAGGGAGTTTACTGAGAGCGTGCAGTTGGGTGCGGGCGGTAGCCGAGCAAGGGCTGTAAATACAAGGGGATAGCACGTTCCCGCCAAAGCGTTATGCCAAGGGGTCAGTTAAGGGATGCGCTATGGGCTGTCACGCAATCCTTTCCTGCAGGGCTCTTTCATTCCCCACAACATTCCGGTTGATCCCGGCGCTTGGCTGTCCGCCAATCTGAGATCTCCCGATTAAGCGTGGCCTTCTGGCAAAGTCATCGCAAATTGCATTGCACTTTAGTGTTGCGTATGGCCTCTCCCAAATCGAAAGGATCTACCAGCATGCTCATTCCTGCAGCGTCAATACGAAGCTCTGGTTCACTGCCGCTCCTCCCAGCCTGATCCGTAGCGGAACATTGCCCGTCCCGGCGCCGGCCGGCACCACCACGTTGAACTGATAAAGTCCTATCGCTCCAGGTGCCAGCCCTGCAAACAAAACCTGCGCCGGATTCGTACCAAACGCAATGTCCACTCCAGAAACCGGAGCCGCATTCGCCACCACGTTTCCAGGCGCTACCTTGGGATTGGTTTCCCCAAACCCGACTCCATAGAGCACCAATACATCTCCCGGCTTTGCTGGCCGGAAGGCGGCTCCAGCAATTAGATCAGCCGGACCCACAAACGCTCCATCCGAATGGATAGCCACTAAATACTGGGTTCCCGCAATAAGAAAAGAGGAAGGAGCCAGCAGACCCGGCGCAGCAGCGGCAGCCGTTATCTTTACCGGATCACTAGGGCCATTGGTTGCTGTCGACACCACTACATCAACAGGTCCTGTCCCAATACTATCCGGTACTTGAGCATTGATCTGGTTCGGGCTGATGTACGAAACATAAGCATTGCGCCCGGCAATCGTTACTGTCACTCCTTCAAGCTCCACCGGAGCGCGCGCACCAGTGAAGTCAGAATCCTTCCAGGACCGGCTGGCTGTAGATAGATTTGTCCCATAAATCTCAATCCAGCTTCCTGGGGCAATCGTAGTGCCGGCTCCAAACGCGGCAGCGCTGATTACACCACCGGCGCTTCGGATCACTGGCCGATTCGCACTTGATCCTAAAGGCAAGGCGCGGGCCGTAAAGGTCGCCGTCTTGGAACCGGCGCTTGCCTGAATTCTGGCTTGACCCGCCGTAGCCCCCATTTGGATTGCCACTCTTACCTGTCCTGCGGCGTCCGTCCGGTTTGACCAGGACGTAAGTGGATTTAGGGTTGCCGGCCCACTCACTACGTTGAACGAGACAAACAGATTTGGAATGGGTCCCAGATTCGTGTTAGCCCGAACTACGAGTGGAGCGGGCAGCGCCTTTGAAATTTCTACCGATTGATTGTCGCCACTTACAATTTCGAAGTCCGTAATCTCATAAGGTCGCAGATAGCGAACCCGGTTGTCATACGTGCCAAAGTAGACCCTGCCAACGGTGTCAGTCTTCACCCAACTGGCCTCTGCCGGCGAGGAGAGACTTTCACCACCGTCTCCTGTACTTCCATCAAACAGGCTGGAGGTGCCACTTCCATTCGGAGATGGAATCGACAGAATTCCGGCTGCAATGGTGGATAGTCCTTTTGTAGTTGGGTCAAATCTTCTCACCGAAACGAGATCGGCAAAAACAACCCGCCCTGCTGCATCAATTGCTACGCTGGTGGGCCTGACCCGGCCGGCAAACCCAAATATAACGTCGCTACCGTCCGATGGCGAGCCATTGCCCGCTACTGTGTCAATCACGCCAGCCGCGCTGATTCGACGCAGTCGGTTGTTGCCGGTATCCGCCACATAGACATTTCCTGCTGCGTCGGCTGCCATGTCCTGTGGGCTATTCAAACGGGCTGCCGCTGCCGCACCGCCGTCCCCGGCAAAACCGGCTGTTCCGTTACCGGCAAAGCTAGAATAGCTGGGCGGTGTTGTGGCCAGATTCAATACGCTCAGTTGATGCTTGCTTGGAATCGCAAAGTAAATTCTCTTTCGCGCCGCGTCTACCGCCATCCGGCTTGGAGCGGCAAGAATGCCGCCCAGTGTTAAGTCGAATGCCGATTGCAAATTCACCTCACCGCCGACGATTTGAATCAGTTTGCTGCCACTAAGAACAAATATCGTTCCCGTAGCATCAATGCCGATGCCTTTGAGATCCTCGAAAAGCGTCGAACGGATACTGGAGCTTTGTCCCTGCCGGTCTATGCGACGAATCACATTGTTGCCGCTATCCACGATATAGGCGTTGCCTGAGGCATCAATCGCCGTATCGGCTGCATCCGAGATCTCGGTTTTCAGCGCGGTAGTGTCCGCGATACTCCGCACCCGTCCGGCCATTGTTGTGATCGTTCCGCTAGGTGCCACGCGCCGGATCACATCGTTGCTTCGATCTGCGATCAACAACGCCCCATCGCTATCCAGCTTTGCCATGATTGGGAAGTGGAGTCTGGCACTAGTTGCTGGGCCTTCATCGCCCGCGTAGCCTCCTATGGTGGCGCTTGCCTCTCCGGCAAAATGCGAGATCACTCCTGTCGCAAGATCGATCACCCGCACTCGGTGTTTGCTTCGATCCACAACAAAAAGCCTGTTGCGTGTCGCATCAAACGTTACTCCACGGATATCCCCCGAAAAGGTAGCACGTGCCGCAGGGCCGCCATCTCCTGCATTTCCTCCATTTGCGGTGCTGCCGCCCGCAATCGTAGTTACTATCCCGGCTGCATCCACCCGGCGCGCTCGGTTCTGCGCCCCGGTTTCTGAATAATAGAAGGCACCATCCGCTCCAGCCGACACGCCATACACTCCAAACAATTCTGCCGAGGTTGCTGGAATGCCATCGGCCCGGCTTCCGCCACTGAACGGGCCTCCGCCACCGCCAGCGACGGTTGTCACGGTCCCAGAAGGATCGAGACGCCGGATTCTCTTTGCGAACGAATCTACGATTAACAGGCGGCCCTGCGCATCCATGCTGAGATCTGTTGGATACCAAAGCACCACCTGATTCCCGGGCCCACTGGCTGCGCCAATTCCGCACCTCCCCACCTGGCCCACCACAACTGTCTGGTTTCCTTGGCGGTCCACCTTCCTGATCACACAACCAGAGTATTCCGCAACGAATAGATTGCCTTGGGCATCCACCGCCAATCCGGCTGGATCTGTAATTCTAGTCTGCGTCGCCTTCGCTCCACTGGAGCCTATGCCATATTCGTAAGGCACCCCAAGGACCGTTGAAATCACTCCCGCCGCATTCACATGACGCACTATATTCTGGCCGAGATCGGCAATGTAGTAGCCGCCGTTGCCGTCGCGGATCGCAACATTCGCTTCCCGAAAGAATGCATTTGAAGCGAGGCCCCCATCTCCAATACTGGACGTCCCGGCAAAAGTATCCACTACAAATTGCCCTTCGAGACTTCTGGTCATCGCGGTTGCAAATAAAATCGCAACTCGAATAGACGCGACAAAGTGACGCTTGTTCATTTGAATTTATCTCCTTAAATTATGTTGCTAAGTTCTGCGAGTTTTGGCCCAGCCAAGGGTCATTAAGCCAGCTACAAGAAGCGCTGCCGTTGCCGGTTCAGGCACAGGGTTTTCGGCAACCGGGTAATTGATAGAAAACTCAACGTTCTGAAAGTTGCCCTGTGTTGTAACCCCGCTCACGCAAAAAATGGGGCTAGGCATTCGCACGCCAATTGGCCCCTACTTACGCCAAAGCTTCCTTATGCCAAATAGCGAGAGTGCGCCAATAATCATCACCGTAGTAGACGGCTCTGGAACGCTGCTCTCCGCTGTAGTTACCTGCACCGAGTAGACTCTCCCATTCGGTGCCCCCAGACTGCCTGAGCTCGCACCCGCATAGATGTTGTTAAACGGCTTGGTCAACCCGATCGAAGGCAGGATTGCGCAGGGTCCGATATTCGGTTGAGGACAACTCTCTCGCACTCCTGGATTCGACGCTGCGGCTGAAAATTCAATCAGTCCCGTGTTGGCCAGAAACGTATTGCCACCGGTGATTC
>CAZZGS010000417.1:0-4652 GCA_964653845.1 uncultured Bryobacter sp. | reverse complement strand
ATTCCCCGCCTGTGAGGGTTGAGCGTGTCTTAGCAGTCTGTCCCCTTTTGCGGTCCTTTTGCGCTTTTGCGGTCAGAGAAAATTGGATCATAGCGGCTTTGACACCGATTCTTCAGTTTGTTACAATTTCGACACAATGTCGAGACCATTCATTCTATTGAGCCTTGTTGCGCTCTTGGCCGCCTCTAGTTGGACGCAGTCCTTTACAGGTACTATTCTGGGGACCGTTCGCGATACAACGGGGGCAAGCGTGCCAGGAGCCCAGATCACGGTGATCAATGCAGGCACAAACTCCCGCAGTGTTGTCCGCACGGATGGCACTGGCGAGTATGGAGCCCAACTGCTGCCCCCCGGCGATTACAAGATCGAGGCAACCGCAGCGGGATTCAAGAAGTTCGTTCAACAAGGCATCACGCTCCAAATCCAGCAGCAGGCCAGAGTAGACATCATTCTTACTGTTGGCGAAGTGACTGAGTCCATCTTGGTTTCAGCCGACGCGGCATTGCTTGAGACCACATCGTCGACGGTAGGAAAGGTGGTGGACAACAGGAGCATTGTTAATCTGCCACTGAATACCCGAAACGTTTATTCGCTGATCTTTCTAACGCCAGGAGTGGCTGGAAGCGTGGGCAATAACTACGGCGATATGCGTTATGGAGTGAACGGGGCCAGAGCACGTACCATGGACACGCTGGTGGACGGCGTCAGCGCTTCGCATTCGACTGTGACCGGGTTCAGCGGGATCTCGGTCTTCCCTTCGGTCGATGCGATCGAAGAATTCAAGGTAATGGGTGCAAATTACCCCGCAGAATACGGCCGCAGCATGGGAAGCGTACTGAACGTTGTGTTTAAAGCCGGAAGCAACAAACTACACGGAAGCGCCTATGAGTTTCTCCGGAATTCGCAGTTGGATGCAAACAACTTTTTTGACAACCGACGCGGGGCGGCGTTGAACAGCTTCAGGCGGAGTCAATTTGGTGGGATGGTTTCCGGACCGATCAAAAAAGACAAGACGTTTTTCATGGGGTCCTATGAATCGCTTCGAGAGCGTCGGGCGGCTTCAACGCTTTTTACACTTCCTACCGCGCTTGAACGCGTAGGTGACTTTTCGAGGACTCTTGCCGCCAACGGAAACCTGATCCAGATCTTTGATCCATTCTCGACGCGGGCCAATCCAGCGGGTGGCTTTATTCGCGACCCGATGCCAGGCAATCAAGTGCCAGCCAATAGACAGGATCCGGTTGCAGTCAATGCGATGAAGTATTATCCGCAAGCAAATACCGTAAGCAACGCCGTGACAAACCAGAACAATTTCGCAGGGCAAGGATCGGCCGGCGTGAACCTCGATCAATGGGACATCCGCATTGATCATGTGCTGACGAACAGGCAGAAAATCTTTGGGCGATATTCAAAGCGCGACACAGAGACGGTACCGGCAAGCTTCTTCGCCAAAGATCTGACGATTGCCGAAGGCCGGGTGATTGAGTCGGACAACGTGCATGGTGCTGTGTTTGACTATACGAATACTCTTTCACCAACGATGATTTTGAATGCGCGGCTGGGCTTTGCCCGCACCTTATATCTGTTTGCGAATCAGGGCCTCGGGTTTTCGCCTTCGTCGCTAGGCTTCCCTAAGTATCTAGACCAGATTCTGGATGTGCAGATGTTCCCAAGGATTGGGGCTAGCGGGTATCGGAACCTGGGCGGAAACGGGGACAGGCGCAATGGCTTCAACTCGAATACTGCGCTGGCGAATGTGACGAAGATAGCCGGCAAGCACACCCTGAAAGTCGGCTATGAAGGACGACTGCATCGGGTCGGTGTTTCGGAATTTGACAACCAGGGCGTGTTTGGTTTTTCCGCCGCAATGACCCAGGGGCCGAACCCAAACACCGCCAGCCCAACGGCTGGCAATTCGCTCGCATCAATGATGCTTGGCGTGGGGTCGAGTGGAAATAATCTAATTCAGAACTTTAAGAATGTAGCAACACAGAACTACTACATGGCCTGGTATCTGCAGGATGATTGGCGTGTCACGAGCAAGCTGACGCTCAACCTTGGGATTCGCTACGACTTCGATACACCCCGCACAGAACGGTTCAACCGCACAAATTACTTCGACCCGAATGCGAATTCTCCTCTTGGAAATGGTGCCAGGGGTGGCCTCGTCTTTGTCGGGGTGAACGGCAATGACCGGCACCAGTATATTTGGGATCTCAATAATCTCGCGCCACGACTGGGGCTGGCGTATCAGATCGACAAGAGAACTGTGGTGCGAATGGGATATGCCAATATCTACGGGCAGTCTCATCAAGCGGCGCACGGAACGATTGGGACGACTGGCTGGCGGCTCGACAATCTTTGGGTGAATTCGCTAGACGGTATTACTCCTCACAATCTCCTGCGTGATCCATATCCGAACGGATTCCGGGCACTTCCGGGCGCGGCAGATGGATTGCTGACCGGCACCGGAGGCGACCTTGAGGCGGTGATTCGCCAGACACCATCCCCGCTGTCAATGCAGTGGAACGTCACCCTGCAGCGGGAGTTTTCCGGGCGGACGATGATTGAATCAGCCTACGTCGGAACGCGCGGTTTGCAGTTGCACAGTGGCGTGGCATTCAACCAATTGACTCCGGATAAGCTGGCCTTGGGCTCGCAGTTAAATCAGTTAGTCGACAATCCGTTTTTCGGCAAAATCAACACCGGGCTACTCGCTGGGCAGCGTGTGTCCGCGGCCAATTGCTAAGGCCGTTTCCGCAATTTGCAACGGTTGGAATTGTGAATGTAGCTGGAGCATCGTCGATATATCATTCGTGGCAAAACACATTCACAAAGCGGTTTTCCCAAGGGTTTATGTTTGAAGGATCTTATACCTGGTCTAAGGTCATCGAGAACGGAACAAGCCATCAGAACGCCTACGACATACTGGCCAGCCGTTCGATCTCAGACCTCGATATCACGCACCGGGTTGTCTTCAGCTACATATACGAACTGCCGTTCGGACGTGGAAGGAAGTTTGGAACCACGATGTCGAGGTTGGTAGATACGGTTGTCGGTGGCTGGCAAGTCAACGGGTTTACAAACTTTCAAAGCGGGACACCGCTTGCGATCTCGGCAAGCAACACCGCAGGCCTCTTCGGCTCTCAGACAAGACCGAACAACAACGGCCGGAGCGGGCGATTGGAAGGCAAAGTGGATACACGGTTGGACGCTTATTTTGACCGCAGTGTGTTCAGCCAACCGGCCCCATTCACGTTCGGCAATCTCGGCATCAGACAGCCGGATATCCGATCCGACGGAACGAGGAATTTTGACATCTCCCTTTTCAAGGATTTCATTCTCATACCTCGAGATTCCAGTCCGCTGAGATTGCAGTTCCGGAGTGAGTTCCTCAATGCCTTCAACACACCTCGCTTCGGCAACCCCAACACGAGCGTTACGTCCAGTGCCTTCGGCGTAATTGCCTCGCAGGCAAATGCACCGCGCCAAATCCAGTTTGGCCTGAAGCTACTTTGGTAATCCAGGGCGGGCCGCCTACTCCATCGCGCAACACAAACTGCTCACTCTGACAGGCCATCTTCAAATGCCTACGCGCACTTCGATGCAAGTACTGCGGCTTTTCACGTCTCATCACCGCAACGGGTAGCAAGCTCAGTCGCGCACGCTAAGGCGAATACCCTGTCTCATCTAGTGAACCACCTGAATTCACAACCGATCAGCGCACTTGAGCCCTCCGCTCTCTCTTAAAAAAAGTTATGCTTCGTGCTCGCACCCGGTCAGGCATCTGCCGCCACCGTCATTGCCCGCTTTGACGTACACTTTTTGCCACTGCGGAGTCAACCACGCAATGCCGGAGTGCTGATGCTCGTTGTTATACCACTCAAAGAAGGTCTGGCAGAACTGACGGGCATCTTCGATGCAGCCGAAGCGGTCGGGGAACTCGGGCCGGTACTTTAAGGTCTTGAACTGGCTTTCCGAGTATGGGTTGTCGTTGGAGACATGGGGACGGCTATGCGATTTGACGACGCCGAGATCGGCCATTTTGAAGGCGACCAGCTTCGATGTCATCGGCGATCCGTTGTCGGCATGGATGGTAAGTTGCGCGCGCGGGACGCTCTGCTGATGGACCGCTTGTGCGATCATTTTGCGCGCCAGATTGCCGCTTTCCCTGGGCGCAATCATCCAGGCCACGCTGTAGCGGCTGAAGACATCAAGGAGGACGTAGAGGTAAAAGTAATTCCACTTCGCCGGCCCGCGCAGCTTGGTGATGTCCCAACTCCACAGTTGATTGGGACCCGTGGCGAGTAACTCCGGCTTTTTGTAAGTGGGATGGCGAAGCTGATCGCGCCGTTCCTTGATCTCGCCAGCCTGGCCGAGCAGACGATACATCGTCCGGGACGAGCAAAGATAGGTGCCCTCGTCCAATAGCTTGGCGTAGACTTGCGGCGGTGCCTGATCGGCGAAGCGCTGCGAGGACTGCCTGGCCCTCGACCGCGATCAGCGCCCGCAGTGACCGGCGTGGTGTAAGTGGCGGCTTCACCAATGGCCCACGCCAACTGGGCCTGCGCCAACGATAGAATGATGCGCGGCGCAGGCGGCCAGGCAACTGGACTGCGGGGCCAGTTCGAGAACGGTGCTCATTCGCCCCT
>CAZZGS010000416.1:0-4668 GCA_964653845.1 uncultured Bryobacter sp. | reverse complement strand
GCCCAAACAGAGTCCCCTTCGATTGTTGTATCGGTGCCAACTGATTCGGGTCCCCGGCAAACAAAACCTTCTTCCCCAACAGAGCCAAAGGCAAAGCCGCCGGCAACGGAATCTGGCTCGATTCATCGAACACCACATAATCAAACTGCCACTGCGACAACAGCTCCCAGGAAAAAAGTGCCCGCGTAGTCGTCATCGCCAGCAGCCGTGCTTGGTTCAAAATCAACTCAAGTCCCACCCGCATCTGATTCCGCAAGTCCTCAAGCTGCGCCTTCCAAACTGCATACCGCTCAACAGATCCACGCGACGGGGCCAGCGCCTCAAGCTCGGCGATCGCCGTTAACACCTCAACATCCTGATTCGGTAAAAGATGTGGGCGCCCCAGATAGTTCGCCGCTACAAAGTGCGCCCCAACCCTGCGGCAAACCCGACGCACCCCGGCCTCAAGCACCTGCGTATCAACGGCCACCAAAGTCTGATCTACAGCGGTATTGGTATTGGCCAACAGCAACACCCGCGCCTCAGGATCCTGCGAAAGAATCGAAGCCACCAGACACCCGATCGTCGTGGTCTTACCAGTCCCCGGAGGGCCCCACAAGAAGCTCGTTCGCCACTGCAGCAAGTCAAAAGCCCGCTGCTGCGCATCTCGCAACCATGGATAAGCGACGTTCTCAAACTGCCTCTCCCCTCGCACGTTCAAAGAATGCATCCCCTGCCAATACTGCGCAAAATCCTCAGCATGAGGCGTCTGCCAAAGCTGATAAAGCGAATCCAGATACCGCGGTGGATAAAGGCGCAACACCTGCCCCACCTCCGGCGGCGGCCCTTTCACAAACCGCAGATTTAACTGCTCGTTCTCAGGCAGATAACTCAACACATCCGCAGTGCTCGCAGGCGGCCACCATGCCACAGCCCCCTCAAGCGTTTCATCCATCCGCCCATCCGCATCATTCAAATTCAGATGCACCATAAGCGTGTGGCCTCCCTGATAAAGGGAGGCCACAGGTACTTCTACAAATTGCTTCGCAACTTCAAACTCGTCCGTTACTGCCTGGCGAAAATGCGCTGCGGTCACAACTAGAACAATAGCTTGAGTGCCATCTGCATCTGGCGCATGTTCGTCGCTGTACCGGTGATATTTCCAAACACGGTCGATCCCGGAACAAACGTGTTGTTCGGATTGCCAAAGTTCGGATGATTTAGGGTGTTGAAGGTTTCCATGCGGAACTGCAGCTTGAAGCGCTCAGTGAACGCAAAGTTCTTGAAGAAGCTCCAGTCCAGATTCACAAGCCCAGGCCCACGCATGAAATTGCGAGGAGTGTTGCCATAAGTAAACTGCGCAGGCAAAGAGAACGCTGCGATATCGACGCAACGAACTAGCTTGCCAGAGCCACAATCCACCTTAACTGCACTTCCAGAGAAATTTGCCCGCTGTGTACCCTGTCCAACATTGGCTTGGTCGGCAGACAGGATTGCCCCAAACGGGAAACCACCCTGGGCTGTAAAGATGCCGTTCATCTGCCATCCGCCAAGCGCCAGCCTCAAGAGGGTATTCGGGTTCGACTTCATAAACGGAATCTCATAGTTAAAGCTCGACACAAAGCGATGCTTCAGATCCCAGTTCGCTTGGCCGTAATCAAGCTGCGTGTTAAACGGATCCATTACATTCGAACCACCGTTGGAATCCGTGGACATATCCAGCATCTTCGAATAAGTGTAGGACGCCATCATGGTCAGCCCCTTGAATCCGTTCTGTCGGAACACAGCCGACACGCCGTTATACTTGCCGATCGTATCGTTCTGGATCATACGGATCACACCATAGCGAGGGTTCGGGCGGCGATCATTGATCGCACCAGGCCCAGGCCGGGGCGTATTGAGGAAGAAGCTCCGGTCCAGGTGATAAGAGTAGCTTCCCAGATACTCCAGGGCAAAACCGGCAGACTTCCAAAGACCACGATCGAGCGACAAGCTCCATTGGTTCATCGTCGCGTTCGGTAGATACGGATTGATGTGGAATGCATTAGGCCGCGCATTTGCCGCGCCACCGCCGGCAGGCACCGGGGCCGCAAGGGTGAACTGCGGAGTTGCGTTAGTAGCATTATTGAACGTAAAGATGGTCGAGAACGGCGGGTTCGTGGTCGCAAGAGTGTAAGAGTTCATCTGGTTCGGGTTGTAGTAAAGCCCAAATCCAGCTCTCACAACAAACTTCGAAGGCATACGATAGGCAAGCCCGATGCGAGGAGCAAAGTTATTCTTGTCACCCTGGTGATAGGGAATCTTTGAAGGCACTGTCGAAGGAATAAAGGCAGTCTGTTCAGGATTTAGAATCGTACCGTTGCCGGTGGTCGATTGCGGCACTGTCGGCAACTCATAGCGAAGGCCATAAGTAAGAGTCAGCCGTTGATTCACCTGCCACTTGTCCTGTACAAAGAATCCATAACGCCACTGCTGGCCACCACCAGGAAACAGCGGGCCCGGTGTGGTTACTGCCTGTGGCACACCCAACATGAAGTCAGACGGGCCAAACCCTGTCATCTGCGCATTGAAGTTAAAGCCGCCGCGCGGATTGTTGTTGGCCGTCCGGTTCGTCTGCACTTGCCGCGAGTCGATTCCGGCGGCAATGCTATGCGCACCCTTAAACACCGAGAAAGTATTGGAAAGCTGATAAGTCCGGTCGTTCTGGAACCAGTTCGACGAACTCATATTCTGAGCTCCAATGGGCATAAAGTTGGCAATCGCCATGCTCGGTAACCCAGGATTCTTATCATCAGTGGTAAAACCGGGGATCCCGAGTGCAGTACCGGCTGCGGCAGGAAAACGCCCGCCTGGTGTGAACAAATTCAAACTGTCGATTGTCGTGTACTGACGTCCAAAGCGAAAATCATTGATCATCGTGCTGGAAAAAACGCGCGTGTAGCCTGCTACCCAGTTCTGATCTCCAACCGGCTGCGTGAATCCATTAAACGGATTTGAGTTCTCATTCAAAAGCGCCGTATCGTTTAGCGTGTAGCGAAAGAACATGCGGTTCTTATCACCAATGGACTGATCCACCCTGCCTATGTACTGGCTGGTTGTGTTGTTATTTGCTGCGTTCGCGTTGAAGTTATTCACGAAGCCGGCTGAGGTCGGGGCAGGCATATAAGCTAGCGCTCGCACCGCTTGCGGCGACAACCTGCTGGTCGGAATGACATTTCCTGGAAACGGGCTTCTGGCGTTGAAGGGGTCAACAATAGGGGTCGGCTGCTCTGAAAAGTCCCCAGCACGCATACGAGGAGTCAACACCGCATCCACCACCGGCGCTGCCGTCTTCGAAATCAATTTCTCATAAGCAAACATAAAGAACGTCTTGTTCTTGCCGTTGTAAAGCTTCGGAATCGACAGCGGCCCATTGATCGCAAGTCCAAACTGATTCTGGCGGAACGGGGCCTTCGCTGCACCCTGACGCAAGAAAAACGGCTTCGCATCGAGCGTCTGATTCCTCAGGAATTCAAACACCGCACCGTGATACTCGTTCGTACCAGACTTTGTCACCATGTTCAACTGCACACCCAAATACCCGCCATACTGCGCCGGATAAGTACCGGTTTGAATCTGCACTTCCTGCACCGCATCCGCATTCGGCCGCAGTGTCGTAGTCGTGATCAGGTTGTTCATGATCGACACACCGTCCAGCGATACCGAGTTCATAATCTCGCGCGTGCCCGCCCCGATATAACCCTCGCCACCACCAGGATTGCCAGCCGGCGACTTGAAGCCCGGAATCACGCCCGGCGTCGTAATCGCCAGCCGCATTACATTGCGCGAGGGCGTCGGCAGGTCCACCGTCTGCCGGGTCGACAACACTTCGCTAACACTCGCGTCATCCGTTTTGATCGGCGGAATGTCCGCCGTCACTTCCAGCTTCGTATCCACGGAGCCAACCTTCAGCCCCACATCCGTTCTCACCGTCTGATTCCCAGACAAAGAAATATCCTTCGTGGTCACCGTCGAAAATCCAGCCTTCTGTATCGTCACGGTGTAAACACCAGTCTTAAGAAATTGAAAATCGTAATAGCCAAGTTCAGAGGTTGTCGCCGTTAGCGTTTCCCCCGTCCCCTGGTTCAGCGCAGTCACTTGCGCCCCAGAAACAGCCGCTCCGGCGGGGTCTGTCACATTTCCCACCAGTGAGGTGTTTGAGGCAAGCTGCCCCGTCAAATTGCCCGCCATCAGCGCAAGCAGTATTAGAGATGACCGTATTTGTTTTTTCATGCGAGTACTTGGATTTAACCCAGTTTACGCCATTATTTCAGTGATGTTAAGGAAAATTCTTCATGGGTCATACTACCGTCCCGCACACTTACGCTAATCATCACCTTTGGCTCATCTCCAATTAGCCCCAAGTACTTCACCCCCGGCAACACCTGATACAGCTTCCCAATCCCCGTATTCACTTCCCAAATCTTCTTCCCCGCCAGATCCACCCGCGTCAACATCAGCGTCCCATCCGCCCCCAGCCGCGACTGATGCATCACCAGATACCCCGGCGGCCCCTCAAGCCGCATCGGCTTCGCCGCTTTCTCATCGCGCAACAATCCCGCATCCAAATACTCCACCGCCCCAACTCGCGCCGCTTCTCGATCCTTCACAGTCCACAGCCCACTCGTCTTGCCACTACTTCTGCTAGCC
>CAZZGS010000415.1:0-4668 GCA_964653845.1 uncultured Bryobacter sp. | reverse complement strand
AGCGAATCCACTTTGCTTTCCACCTCGCGGGTGTAAAGCATGGTGCGATCATAGGTTGCGTTCGTGTTGAGCGTGCCAGTCAACATGCTGTCTTCAGTGCGCATAACTTGCCGCGATTGCAGCCAGCCTTTCTTTGCCGAATCTACTTCTTCACGCGTGAAGCCTTCCTTGAAGGCTTTTTCGAGTTCTTCCTGAAAGGCCTTTTCCACCTTCTGGATGTTAGCTGGGTTCAGAATGGCATTGCCCATAAACATGGCATTGTCTTGCTTGGGAGAAGCTGAGAAATTGGACCCAACACCGTAGCTAAGGCCCTCCTTGCCCCGGATGCGGCTGGCCAGACGGGAGTTCAGGAAGCCACCACCGAGTATGTAGTTGCCAAGAACCAGAGCAGGATAGTCGGGATGGTCATCGCTAATCTGGATCGGGAAGCTGGCAAAGAAAACTGCATTCGCTTTGTCCGGGGTCTGGAAGGACTGGTTTACGGGAGCGACCGGCTTGTAAGGGTTGGGGACGCGAGTAAAGGGGGCCTTCGCAGTCCAGGAACCAAAGAGGTTCGCCAGAAGCGGGGCTACAACTGCTTCATCAAAATCTCCGACAATCGATATCTGTCCAGCCGAGGCACCGTAGAACTGTTTGTGGAAGGCTTTCAGATCATCAAGCTTCACGGCCTTGATGTTTTCAATCTGTTCTTCGGGTGTGGAGCGGTAACGAATATCGCCTTTCGGGTATGGAGACATGTGACGCGCCATGGCGGTCATGGCAACCACTTGCGGTTCCTTCTGGCCATTTTCAACACTGCTGATAAAAGCCTTTGTCACCTCTTGAAATTCGCTCTCAGGGAAAGAAGGTTCTTTCATCATCTCGGCTACAAGTTTGAGAACCTGTGGAAGGTTCGCACGCGGGGCTTCAATGGAGGCAAGAACCTGCGTTGCACCTCCGAATACACGGGCATTGGCCTTCAGGCGATCCAGTTCATCTTTCAGTTGCTTCTTGTCATGGCTGGTAGTGCCGCGATCGAGCATACTGGCCGTTAGACTGCCAATCTCGCTCTTTCCAGCAAGCGATTTCTCATCGCCCAAGCGGATCACAATCTGGGCATTGACCTTTTCGCCACGAGTCTTCTTGGACAAAAGCATGGTCTGAATTCCCGATGCTAATTTCGTTCGTTTGGTGCGGGCATCAATATTGGCGGCTGAAGAATCGAAGGCCTCACCTGCTGCAAGGGCAGCTCCCCCCTTGTAATCTTTAACCAGGGAAGAAATCGTTGGCGCCTTTGGAACTTCAGTTCGGTCTGGCTTGTCTTCAGGGACAAAGACACCGAGAGTGCGGTTCGATGGCTTCATGTAGCGAAGTGCAGCCTGTTGCACCTGCTCGGTGGTTGCGTTGAGGGTGACATCCCGGATGACGAAGTAGGTGCGCCAGTCACCTAGAGCAATGTAGTTGCTGAGGGTCAGCCCAACACGTTCTGCGTTGTTGAATCCAATCTCGTAGTTCTTGCGCAGTGCCTGCTTGGCCTGATCCACTTCCAGTTTTGTTACCGGTTCTTTTGCAAAGCCCTCAACGGTATCAAGCAAGATCTTCTTTACTTCTTCGACATTGTCCGTCTTGGACAACACAACGCCATTCAACATCGCACCAGGCTCGGTGAGCTCAAAAGTCTGGGTAAAGTTTTGAGTTGCCTTCTTGGTTTCCACCAGGCGTTTGTAGATTCGACCCGTTGCATCATCGCTTAAGACCGCGTCGAGGAGATTCAGTGCACCGATATCAGGATGAGTACCAGCCGGGATGTGGTAGCCGGCCATCAAGACCTGAATGCCACCGACACGGCGGACAGTCACCAATCTTTCGCCGTCCTGGACTGGTTCTTCGGTGTAAGTAGGCTGGAGGGTTCGCGCTGGCTTGGGGATCGATGCGAAAAGCTCCATCACCATCGCAAGAGTCTTGGCTTCGTCGAATTTCCCGGTGATCGTCAGTACGGCATTATCGGGTTGATAGAAGCGGCGATAGAAGGCCTGGAGCCGATCAATATTCACTCCCTCGATGTCGCTGCGAGCGCCAATCGTAGTCTTGCCGTAGTTGTGCCATTCAAACATCGTGGCCATCGTGCGCTGGAACATGATGCGGATGGGACTGTTTTCACCACTTTCAAACTCGTTGCGAACTACTGTCATTTCACTGTCGAGGTCTTTTCTCGCGATGAAGGAATTGACCATCCGGTCTGATTCAAGATCAAGTGCCCAGCGCAGATTCTCTTCCGATGCATTGCAGGTTTCAAAGTAGTTTGTCCGGTCCCAACTGGTTGTGCCATTGGGAAAGCAGCCGTGGTCGGTCAGTTCCTTCGGAATGTTGCCATGCTTGGGTGTACCTTTAAAAACCAGATGCTCCAATAAGTGAGCCATCCCGGTTTCCCCATAATTCTCGTGGCGCGAACCGACGAGGTAAGTGATGTTGACGGTGAATTTGTTCTTGGACGGATCTGGAAAAAGAAGAACCCTTAAACCATTTCCGGTGACTTTGTATTCGGTGATTCCTTCGACAGTCACCCCACGCTCTAATCCTGGAGGGAGCGCGGATTGGCCGAATAGGCTGAAGGCAAAACTAATCGCTAAAACGAATCTGGGCATGATTCGATCTTAGCCCGCCTAGAAGTAGATTTTTGCTCCAACCTCGGCGCGGCGTGAATTGTCAACTACACCACCAGCACTCCCGAAATTGGCCTGCCCTACCGTAATGACGCTCGGACCGCCGAAGGAGACCTGATTGAGGACGTTGAAAGCGCGAAGCTGCAGCGACATACGGATCTTCTCGATGAGGAAAACAGACTGCTGCAGATTCACGTCGGTGGCCCGCAGCCAACCTTCACGGATGTTTGGCAAGAAGCGTGGACCGTCCGGGATTTGAAACTCTGGTGTGGTGCGGAAGGCAGAGGGATTGAACCAGGGCTTAGTGCAGCCGCAGGCGTTAGACCAGTCGCGACTGTTGGCAATCGACTGCGATAAAGGATAGGCGGCTTCGACACCGGGAACTACAGAGGCGCACGACGGATTAGCGCCGGCAATGCGAGACAGATCAGGCCCGCCCACGTTGATGGGCAGACCTGCCTGCAATGTTGTGTTGGAGAAAAACTGCCAGTTGCCAACGAAACGATTCACGAGCTTGTTCTTGTTCAGATACTTCTTGCTCCGACCGAAGGGCAATTGCGTGGAGAAAGTGATAACGGCACGTTGCGGTACGTCGAATGAGCCAACTGATCGTTCAAGCTTCACGTTGTAGGTATCGCGAATGCCTGCCGGATCGAGGAAGGCGATGCCGTTGCCGCCGCCACCGGTTTCGAGCACTTTTGAGATGGTGTAGTGTGCGCCCAGCGAGAAGCCCCGTGAGAACTTGCGATCCACCTTAAATGTGACAGCGTGGTAAATGCTATCGCCTACGGGCGGGCGGAAGTAGATCAAGCTGCCACCGTAGGCATTGGCCGTGGTGGGTGAGGCGAACTGAGGATAAGGCTTCAGCAGTTGCAAGCGCGGGATACGCTGCAACGCGAGCAAGCCGGGAAGGCCTTTGCCGAAGAATGGATTAGGCACCTGTTCGTTGAGGTAGGCTCCACCGTTGGCCAGATTCTTGGGGTCGATCTGATTCAGTTCGAGGCTATTGGTTGGCAAGCGGACACCACGGCTTCCAAAATAAGTGACGTCAATAGCCGTGGTCTTGCCCAGTTGTTGACCCACTGCGAAATTCCATTGCTGCACATAACTATTGGGCCGATCGCGCAGGACTAGATTGGCGTTGTTGCCAAGACGAAAGGTTCCATTATCGACACGGAAGATTGCGTTTTCCAACCCGATGGGCAGGTAGAAGATACCGAATCCACCACGCACTGCTGTTTTGTTCGTGACCCGATAGGCGAAGCCCAAGCGTGGGCCAAAGTTCTTCCAGTTGGTCTTGCGAATCGTGCGCGGGTTCTTGCCACCGGTAAACTCAAGTGCGCCATTAAAGCCTGTACCGTTGTCAGCCTGGGGATTGAAGTAGGTGAGACGGTCGTGAGCCTCAACGGTGCCGGTCTCGGCTTCCCAGCGGACGCCTAGATTGAGAGTGAGGCGTGGGGCCACCTTCCAGTCGTCCTGGAATTAGCTGCCCATGTAGTGTTGGAAGGCACTGAGGGGCTCGACTTTTTCATAGGTGTAGGCACCGAAGCCCAAGAGGAAGCTGGAGAGACCAAGGCCTTGCTCGGGACGGGCTGTACCGATTTGATCGTTCGATGTATAGAACTGGTTGAAGTTGTATGCGCCGGTTGGGTTGGCGACCTGAAATGGGTAGAAGCGATAGAGGCGATATTCACCACCCATTTTGAGCGTGTGTTTGCCGTGCACCCAGACGAGATTGTTTTGAAGGCCCTGTGTGTTGCGGGGTTGATGGTTGAATGCGGTGCCACCGAGGTCTGGGATTCCACTGCCTACCGAGATGTTCGGATAAATCAAGACGTTGGCCGAATCGCGGATATAGTTAGGCAGGCCGAGTGTGGTGGGATCAAAGCCGAGAGTGTTCGAAACCAGGTTGGCCCGGTAGCGCACGTACATGTAGCGGAAGACATTGAAGAGGTAAGGAGTGATCTGGTAGGTATCGTCGAAGCCGGAATTGTAAAAGCTGTCTTTGGTGTTGTTGGAGTTGGTG
>CAZZGS010000414.1:0-4679 GCA_964653845.1 uncultured Bryobacter sp. | reverse complement strand
GAATGAGGATTCCGAAGAAGAGAAGGAAGAGGCGCTCCCACCAGCCGGTGCGGCTGAGGGCTTCGCTGATCGTCAACTTTCGGGGCGGGGCGATTAAGGGCGTCACACGCGGGAACTGGCGATGGCCGGAGTTTTGATCTCGGCCTCGGGCAGTGGAACCTCTGGATTCAAGTATAGTTTTGTCAGGCCCGACTTGAGGATATCGAATGCCGTGTCGACATCATCGGCAAACACAAAGAGGTCCAGGTCTGACCGGCTGATCATGCCTGTCTCGACAAGCGCATCAAAGTTTAGGATCTTCTTCCAGAACGAAGTGCCGTAGAGCAGGCAGACCATTTTTTTGTGAAGCTTGCGGGTCTGAACCAGGGTCAGGATTTCGGCCAACTCATCGAGGGTGCCAAAGCCGCCTGGAAAGACGATGAGTGCCTTGGCTAGATATGAAAACCAGAACTTACGCATGAAGAAGTAGTGGAACTCAAAGCTGAGGTCTTTGGTGATGTAGGGGTTAGGTGCCTGCTCCATGGGCAGGCCGATGTTGAGGCCAATTGAGAGGCCTCCCGCATCATAGGCACCGCGATTGGCAGCCTCCATGATTCCAGGGCCGCCCCCAGTGCAAACTACAAATTTGCGTTCGGTATTGGTGAGGCTCATCGACCATCCGGTAAGTCTTTTGGCCAACTCGCGGCACTCTTCGTAATAGCGCCCCATGGTGTGGGCGGGAAAGTGTGGGTCCTCGGGAGCCGGAATCCGCGCCGAGCCAAAAAAGACAAGCGTGTCGTGAATATGATTCAGACGGAATTCGCGCAAGGGGTCGAGGTATTCAGAAAGGATCCGAACGCTTCGACCTTCGGGCGAGTTGAGAAACTCGGGTTTCTCGTAGGCAAGTTGGTCGCGACCGGGCTTATTGCTCATGATTGTGTGTACCTTCTTCGAGAATTTTGAGACGGCTTTCGAGGTCGCGTAGGGTGCGCACCATCTCGCCGAGCTTGGGGAAGGCAGCGACGGCGCGCCGCCATTCCCTGAAATCAAAGGCTGGAGAGCCCGAAACGATAGTGCCTTTTTCGACATCGTGGCCGACACCGCTTTGGGCATAAACTACGGCGTTATCGTTGATTGTCAAGTGTCCAGAGACACCTACCTGGCCCGCCAGCAGGACCGATTTCTTGAGGATGGTGGACCCAGCAAGGCCCACTTGCGAGCAGATGATATTGTCTTCGCCGACAACACAGGCATGACCGACCTGGACAAGCGAGTCGACCTTGGCCCCACGCTCGACGCGGCTCTCGCCCATCGTGGCGCGGTCAATATTGGTGAGACTTTGGATCTCGACATCGTCTTCGATGACAGTAATGCCTGACTGAACAATTTTGTGGTGAGTACCATCCGCGCGCTTGGCAAAGCCGAAGCCATCCCCGCCAATGACGACATGATTCTGGAGGATGACGCGGTTGCCGATACGGCAGAACTCACGCACGACCGAATGGGAGTGAGCCAGAAAGTCATTGCCAATTTGGGCTCCTGCGTAGACCACGACATGAGGATGCAGGGTGGCATTATTGCCGATGGTGACCCCATCGCCAATGTGACAGAAGGCGGCTATACAAGCGCCTTCGCCGATGGTCGCAGTAGGGGAGATGAAGGATTGGGCCGATATACCAGAAGCGAGCTTGGGCGGCTGGTAGAAGATCTCGAGCGTTCGGGAGAAGTCGAGGTAGGGGTTGCTTGAGATCAGGGTGGGAAGGAAGGCTGAGGGCTGGGCGGCGATGATGGCTGAGGCTTGAGAGTCTTTGACCTTGTGAGCGTACTTCGGATTGGCCAGGAAGGTGAGTTGACCGGCGTTGGCTTGTTCCATGCCGGAGAGCGAAACGATGTCGGGGTCGGACTCACCGGCAACGGTGCAACCGAGGCGGGCGGCAATATCGGATAGAAGCATACCCTTCTATTGTGCCTGTCAGGAGGCTTTGGCGGCGCAGGCTTCGGAACAATATTGCCCGCCAACCAAGCGCTCGGCCGGGGAGTAAGTTCCGCAGACCGGGCACTTCTTGAGAGAACTAGGGCCAGAGGTAGGTTGAGACTTTTGTGGAGCTTCGGGGTTGACCATTTCCTTCACTTCTTTCGTGATCATGGCAATCACCGCCCGAATGAGGGCGGCGGCAATTGCGGCTATTAGAAGGCCGATGAGTGCTTTGATCATAAATTAGAAAAAGGGCGGCTCATGAGAGCCGCCCTTCCTTTGGTTTGTGAAGAACGGCTAGTTCTTCTTTTTCTTTGGTGCGGCAGCGGGGGCGTTCTTCTTCGCGTCGGGGTTCACGTAGGTGGTTTGCACCGTACCGCCCATTGTCTCGATCATGCCCTTGGAGCTGGCGGCGAACTGGCCGTCTGGCTTGAGAGCAAGATACTTCTCGAATGCAGCCTGAGCTCCTTCGGGGAAGCTGATCTTGCCGGTCTTGGCATCTACTTGAGCCTTGCCCGTCAGGTAAATTCCTATCTGGTAGTGGGCATCCGCGTAGTTGGGATCTGCTTCGATTGCCTTCTTGAAGGCGATGCCTGCGGGTTCGTTCTGACCGGCGTTGACTAGCAAGGCACCTAGATTGTAAAAGTAGCGACCGGCACCGGCAGGATCAAGCGCTGCAGCCTTGTTCAGGTTTTCCTGAGCTTCAGGGAACTTGCCGGCGCGGGCGAGCGAGAGGCCGTAGTTGTTGAGGTAAGAAGCTTCGTCGGGCTTAAGGGCGATGGCCTTCTGGAAGTATTCGAGGGACTTTGCGTTGGCTGCATCCTTTTCAGCGCCGGTCTTGGTCTTGCCCAAGCTGCCGTAAGCATCGGCCAATTGACCGAAGATGACGTGCTGGGTGGCGTCGAAAGCGGCAGCCTTTTCGAAAGACTCTACCGCTGCCTGGAAGTTGTTGGCTTTCATGGCTTCCATGCCGCCGTTGAAGGAATCGTTGAGTTCTTTGTTCTTCTTCATGGCTTCAGAACGTTCTTTGCCCTGCTTTTCAAGGGCAGCCTTCTGTTCTGGAGTCATGTCCCGTTCCATTTCCTTGGTGACGGTGCCGGTTTCAGCGGCCTTCTGCATCGCCTGCTGCCGTTCGGCATTCTTGGCGAGATCGAAGGTTACAGGGACGGGCTCGCCGAGGCGCATGCGGACGCCCTTGAGGCTGTCAACCACTACGCCGTCGACTTCGCAGGAGACGTCGTAGGTGCCGAGGGGCAGGCCGGCGTGGAAGAATTCGCCCTTTTTGTTGGTCTTAACTTTGTAGTTGCCTTTGATGTCCGTGCGGACAATCAGGATTAGTGCGGCGTCTTTGCCGACGGGTTTGCCGTCGACGCCTTTTACCGTACCTTCGATTGCGCCGGTCTGAGAGAAAGCGGGGTTGGCACTAAGGCCAAGGAACAGGGCGAGTGTAAAACTCAAGCCCAGCATGTTCCGAAATAGATTTTTCATGGGGTTCACTCCGATTGTGGTTCCTCAACGAGAATACTACAGAGGGATGTTGCCGTGCTTTTTGCTCGGCATGGTGTCGACCTTGTTTTCGAGCATCCGCAAAGCGCGAATGACCCGTGGACGCGTTTCTCGAGGCAGGATGACGTCGTCGATATAACCGCGTTCGGCGGCCACGAAGGGGTTAGCGAATTTCTCTTTGAACTCTTGCACCTTTTCGGCTCTCAACTCCTGCTGATTGGATGCACGGGAAATCTCGTTCCGGTACACAATATTTACGGCACCTTCGGCACCCATGACGGCAATCTCAGCCATAGGGTAGGCGAGGTTGATGTCCGTTCGCAGATGCTTCGATCCCATGACGCAATAAGCTCCACCATAGGCTTTGCGCGTGATCACTGTGATCTTGGGGACGGTGGCTTCAGCATAGGCGTAGAGGAGCTTGGCACCGTGGCGGATGATGCCGCCGAATTCCTGTTCGGTGCCGGGCAGGAAGCCGGGGACGTCTTCGAAGGTGACGATAGGAATGTTGAAGGCATCGCAGAAGCGGACGAAGCGGGCGGCTTTGACGCTCGAATTGATATCAAGGCAGCCGGCGAGGACGGCGGGCTGGTTCGCTACGATGCCAATCGATTGGCCGCCCATCCTTGCGAAGCCGATGAAGATGTTGCGGGCATAGTGTTCGTGAACCTCAAAGAAGTTTCCGTCGTCGACGACGCGGCTGATGATGTCTTTGATGTCGTAGGGCTGATTGGACTCGGTGGGCACGACAGTGTCGAGCTCTGGATCCATACGATCGATTGGAGCGCCGGTGGGATGTTTTGGGACATCGTCGCGATTATTCTGGGGCAGAAATTCGAGGAGGCGGCGGATCTGGCGGAGGCAATCCTGATCGGAGGCCGCGAGGAAGTGGGCGACGCCGGAAGTGGCATTGTGGGTCATGCCGCCGCCCAGGTCTTCTTTGGAGACTTCTTCATGTGTCACCGTTCGAATGACGTCGGGTCCCGTGACAAACATGTGTGAGGTGCCGTCAACCATGAAGATGAAATCGGTGAGGGCGGGCGAATAGACAGCGCCACCGGCGCAGGGGCCGAGGATGGCCGAGATCTGGGGGATGACTCCTGAGGCGAGAGTGTTGCGGAGGAAGATTTCGGCATAGCCGGCGAGGGAGACGACCCCCTCCTGGATGCGTGCTCCGCCCGAATCGTTGAGGCCGATGAGGGGGGCACCGTTCTTGAGG
>CAZZGS010000413.1:0-4681 GCA_964653845.1 uncultured Bryobacter sp. | reverse complement strand
ACTTAGCGCCGATGAGATCCGGATCGACATGGGGCCGCGCGGGCGGCAGGCGATTTCGGAGCCAGGCTTTCTGCCGACGGGTATGACGCTGGATGACTACGAGAAGAGCATTCTCAAAGAAGCGCTGAAGCGGGCGAATGGGAACAAAAGCCAAGCGGCGCGGCTGCTTGGGATTACGCGGAACGCGCTGCGGTACCGGCTGGGGCAGATCGGGATCGAGGACAAGGAAAGCGATTGAAGGGTATTTGACGCCCGCAAATACCGCCTAATGGCGATTGGTTTAGTCGAGAATAAGCGATATGTAATATACTAGGTTATGCGTCTTCAGGTTTTTCTCCCATTGTTTTTAATGACTGTTGGTCTGTCATTTCCACAGGCAGCGGCAATTGATGGCCAAATTGAAGGTATCGTTCGCGACCCTGCTGGTGCGGCAGTTGCGAAAGCGAGTGTGAAGGCTCGCAATTTGGGTACAGGCCTTGAGCGACAGGGCGAAACGAATCAGGACGGGTATTACCGATTCTCCGTATTGCCTCGTGGTGAATATGAAGTACTTGTTTCGAGTGCAGGGTTCAACAACGTAAAGCAGACTGGTATTACGCTGGGTGCAGGTACGACGGCTACGATCAATATCGACCTGAGCATCAAGAGTGCGGTGACCGAAATAGTAGTGAGTGCTTCGGGGCCGGTTACGGAGCCGGGACGAACGGATATCGGTTCTACGCTTAGCGCGAATCAGATCCAGAATCTGCCGCTGGTGAGCCGGAACCCATTTAACTTTGTGTTCTACCAACCGAATGTGACGGGCCGGCCAAATACCGAATTCGGTGTACCGCGCAAGATCAACGCGAATGGCTTCAATGGGCGAATCAACTATCAGCTTGATGGCAGCAATAACGTGCAGAGCGATCGTGCGGGGATTCGATTGATTCCGATCTCGAACACGTTTGTTGAAGAAATTGCGTTTGTGTCGAACGGGTTTGCGCCTGAGTTTGGGAACACGGTTGGCATGGTGGCCAATACGATTACCAAGAGTGGGACCAACGACCTGCATGGTGAGGCGGCGTATATCTTCCGGCGGACGGATTTTAGTGCGCGACCGGCGTTGCTTCGCGTTGGGGCTGTTGTGCCGCAGACCAATGTGGACTCGTATTACGGCAATGGCGGCGGGAAGCTGATTAAGGACAAATTGTTCTTTTATGGCGCTTATGAGAAGGTGAAGCGTGACTTGCCGCAGGTGGTTACGGTGACCCCGGCAGTGCTGGCGCAGGTGGGGCTTCCATCGAGCTTTGCCGACCCGATTCCGTTCAACCAGAACGTGCGTTTCTTTTTCGCAAAGCTCGATTATCAGATCAACCCCAACCATCGGCTGAGCCTTCGATTTAATGGCCACGGGAATGATTCGCCGTTTAATAGCGGAGGCGGTTTGAGCGTAGTTTCGAGAACTTACAACTTTGTGGACCGCAGCTATGTCGGAGCTGCTCAGTTGATCTCAACCTTGTCGCCAAACATCGTGAATGAGTTTCGCTTTCAGACGCCGTGGCGCAGCCAGCAACAGCAAGCGTTTTCTGCCACAGGCACCGGGCCTTCGATCAATATCACAGGTGTGGTGCAGTTTGGCCGTTCTGAAGGCACAGGCTTTGACTTCACCGAGATGACGCCCGAGTATGGCGACAATCTCAGCATCAACTCAGGCAAGCACAGCTTCAAGTTTGGATTTACGGCTCGTAATATTCGCGATTCGCAAGTGCAGGCTACCTTTGGCCGCTATACGTTTGCGAATGTGCAGAGCTACCTTGATGCAAAGAACGGGGTGAACCCGCGCTCTTATCAGAATTTCACGCAGACGATCGGTGAGCCGCAGATCAAATACAACTCGCTGTTTTCGAGTTTTTTTGCGCAGGATACATATAAGCCGCGTGCAAATGTGACTATCACTTACGGACTGCGCTACGACATCTACTCTATTCCGAAGGCTGACAAGAATTCGCCGTTTGCTTCATCGCAGAAATTCCGTAGTGACCGTAACAACTTTGCGCCCCGCCTTGGAATTGCATGGTCTTTGGGGAAAGCACAGAAGACCGTCCTCCGAGCCAGCACCGGCATGTTCTATGATCCTCCGCAGACGGACACTTTCCGCCGCGCGCTTTTGAACAATGGCCTGGGTAATTTTGTTCAGGTTACAAGCCCGATCGTTACGCCGAACTTCCCGGCGATCCTGACCAGCCTGCCTACCGGGGCGAGCATTCCGATCCAGTCTGTCGACACGGTTTCGCCCAACTTTGCCAATCTCTATTCGGCGAATGTGAACTTCAGCATCACGCAAGAGATTGCTCCGAAAACGGCGATCACGGCGACCTATCTGTTCACCCGTGGCAACCGGCTGCCGATTTATCGCAATATCAACCTGCTGCCTAGCGGTAATAGCCTGGCTGATGGCCGGCCTATCTGGGTTTCGACTGCAGGACAGCGCGTGGACCCTCGCTTTAATAATATTTTGTCGGCGGAGAGCGCTGGACAGAGCACTTATTCAGGCGGGACGCTGACTTTGAACCGTCGTAACGGACGCGGCTTTGAAACGTTTGCCAGCTATACCTGGTCACATGCGATTGACGATGCGCCAGAACACAACAATATCGACTCGGGAGCGTTCTTTCTGAGTGATCTCTCGAACCGCCGTCGCGACAAGGGCAACTCACTTACCGACCGCCGGCACTCCTTGCAGGCATCTGGTGTTTATCAGCCTGACTTTACCTTTGAAAGTAAGGTGGCGAAGTATCTAATCAAGAATAATCGCATTGGCTTTACGGTGACGGCGATCTCGGGCGATGTGTTCAACATCGGCTCGAATCGTGTGCTCAACAACGACCAGGCTACCGGTGTTGCGTTTCAGCGCCCTTTGTATGTGGGTCGTAATACTTATCGTGGCCCTGGAACCTATCAGCTCGATGTAAGGTATTCGCGGATCTTCCCGATTCGCGAACGATTCCGCGCCGAGTTTTTTGCCGAATCGACCAACCTGTTGAACCACACCAATGTTACCGGTGTGAATACGGCAGCGACGGTGGATGCCGCAGGGGCGATTATAGCCGCTCCGAGCTACGCATGGATCGCTGCGATCGATCAGCGTCTGATCCAACTTGGGTTGAAGTTTAACTTTTAGTTGAGGCGGGTATGGCGGATGGTGGCGCGCGCCAGATCGGCAATGATTGCCGCATTGCGGGCGTTTGACTCACGGGAATCGGCAACGAAGACATTGATCAGAATGATCGAGCCGTCTGGTGCCCGCAGGAAGCCAACGTCGTTGGTTGCGACGGCAAGTCCCTTCCAGGTGCCGCTGGTGCCCGAGCGGTGGCCGAGGCGCCAACCGGGGCTGAGGCCTGCGGTGAGCCGATCTGTGGCCGTGGCGCACTGCTCCATCACACTCATCATGAAGGCGGTTGACTTTGGGGAAAGGAGTTTGCCGCGGACCAGCTTGTTGAGCAATTCGAGCATTGCGGTTGGCGTCGAGGTGTCGCGTGGATCGTTCTTGTACGTGAGCCAGGCCTCGTTACGCTTTGCTTCTGGAACGGCCGCGCGAGCGGCTTCAAAAACTTTGGGATCTACATATTCCTGAAGCCAGGTGAGGCCTGCGACGTCACTCTGCATGAAGCGCTCATTGCGGTCTACGCGCATTCCACGAATGCCCTTGCGGTTGAGGAAGTCCTGCAGGACGGCGATGCCTCCCAGTCGGTCGATCAGGATGTCGCAGGCGGCACTGTCGCTGTCGACGTTGGCCCGGCGCACAAGATCGCCGATGGTGGTCTCGTAGCCGTCTGGCCCGACCAGGTCTGCGATAGGCTGCATGGAGACGCTAAGGTCTTTTTTGTAAATTCGAAGCTTGGTTTCGAGCTTCCAGCCTTTGCTGTCGACGGCGTCGAGAACCGTCATGCCGACCACCATTTTGACTACGCTCTGGAGCGAGAATTTTTGGCTGGCGTTCAGGCAAACCTGTTTGCCTTCAGCCAAAACACAAACCCCAACGCGGCCATTAAAGCCCTTGGTGATTTGATCGAATTCGCGCTGCAAAGCTGGAGTATCAAGGCTGGCAGCGAAGAAAAGAAGAGTAGGAAAGATCACCCTTACAGGGTAACGATTTTCTCCGACTTGAACTTCTTGAGTACATTGCGGGTGTCGACAATGAGTTTCGAAACTTCGATTGCCTTGGGGTAATCGACATCGGTGTGGTCAGTTACGATGACAACACAGTCGGCTGTGGCGCAGGAGCTGAGCATGTCCTGGTTCTCGAGGCGGTGATCTTCGATCTTGAGGCTGGGAATGAATGGATCAGAGTAAGAGACTGTTGCGCCTCGCTGCATGAGAAGGTGCATGATATCGAGACCGGGTGACTCACGAACGTCATCAATGTTCTTCTTGTAGGCCATGCCGAGGATGTGGACCTTTGAACCCTTGAGAGGCTTGGAGTGGTCGTTGAGGGCATTCTGAATCTTGTCGACGACAAAATGCGGCATCTGGCCGTTAATGTAACCGGCGAGTTCGATGAAGCGGGCTTCGATACCGGATTGCTTTGACTTCCAACTCAGGTAGAAGGGGTCGATCGGGATGCAGTGGCCGCCGAGGCCGGGGCCGGGATAGAACGGCATGAAGCCGAAGGGCTTGGTGGCGGCAGCGTCGATGACTTCCC
>CAZZGS010000412.1:0-4682 GCA_964653845.1 uncultured Bryobacter sp. | reverse complement strand
CGCAGCGGGAGTGGTAAACGCAGCGAGCTTTGAAGGGGGCGCGATAGCGCCGGGCCAAGTGTTGACGATCTTCGGCAGCAACTTGGGACCCAACCAACTGGCAACTCTCGAGTTGACGGCGGATCAACAATCGATTTCGAAGTCGATTGGGGGAACGCGGGTTCTGTTTGATGGGGCAGCCTCGCCCATTCTTTATTCGGTCGCGGGGCAAGTGAGCGCAATTGCCCCTTTTGGTCTGGCAGGACGGCGGAGCGTCGAGATGCAAGTTGAGTACAACGGGCGGGCCTCCAACCGCATCACGATGGAGGTGCAACCGGCGGCACCGGGTATTTTTACTATGGACGCTTCTGGAAGGGGACTTGGAGCCATTCTGAATAGCGACTATCAAGCCAATGGAGCTAGTCGGCCAGCCCAGCGGGGCGGAGTGATTATTCTATACGCCACTGGGGCCGGACAGACCGACCCGGGATCGATTGATGGCAGAATCGTCGCTGGGATTGGGAGACAGGTTCAGCCGATGGAGCTGAAGATTGCTGGAGTAGATGCAGAGATTCTTTATGCGGGTCCGGCTCCTGGGCTGGTTAGTGGTGTTGTTCAGGTGAATGCCAGGATACCCTTTGGGATACCGACCGGGATGGTGTTAATCGAGTTGAGTTCAGGGGGAAGGGCTAGCCAAAATGGAGTTCGAGTGGCGGTAGGAGAAGAATAGCCATCCTCACTTAGGCTGCTTCTGGGAGATTCCTTGATCAACCACTGTTGTTGAATGGAATCGGAGCCCCCTGCGCCTTCAATAAACTTATCACCCGAACCGTTTGTTTAGTAAAGTGGCATCAGTGTCAAACATACTCATCACTGGAACCAGTAAAGGCATCGGTTTTGAAACCGCTCTCGCCTGTGGCCGCGCAGGCCATGCCGTTTTCGCCACCATGCGCAACCCCGCGCAATCAACCCTCGGTCAAGCCGCAGCCCAAGAGAATCTCCCCATTCATATCTCAATCATGGATGTTAATTCAGACAGTTCTGTCTCCGAAGGCATAGCCGCAATACTGAGCACCCACGGCTCAATCGACGTCCTCGTTAACAACGCCGGTATCGAACGCATGGGATCAATCGAAGAAGCTCCGCTAGCCGATTTTCGGGCCGTGATGGAGACTAACTACTTTGGTGTCCTCCGCTGCACACAAGCCCTTGCCTCACACATGCGCCAACGCAAAAGCGGCTGCATTATCAACATCAGCTCCGTCGCCGGCCGCCTGGCCTGCGCCCCAATGGCGGCCTACACTGCTTCTAAATTTGCTTTAGAAGCATTAACAGAGGCCCTCGCCTGCGAAATGAAGGCCTTCAACGTCCGTGTCGCCCTCGTTGAACCAGGCATCATAGATACCGACATGGCCCGCAGCATCGGTACAAAAGATACCAATTCTCATTACCCCCACCTGGCTCGTTTCAGCGCGATGTTTACCAATGCGCTCAACACTCCGACTCCGTCCTCGCTGGTCGCTCAATCGATCCTCGACATCGCCCAGGGTGACACATGGCAACTCCGTCACCCCGTCGGCCCGGACGCCCTCCCCTTCCTCGCGTGGCGAGCAACAATGACTGACGAAGAATGGGTAACCCTCAACACTGGCCCCGACGAAACCTTCTTCGCCGCCTTAGCCGCCGCCTTCGGCCCAAGCTAAATATTTCCGCTTTACGGAGAAAATCTTGGGCGCGCGTACGCCACTTATGCGGACAGATCCGTATGATGTATGCTCAATCAGAATGTCGACCAAAACCCAATATGGGCACACGCTTTTCCTCGATAGTTTTCAGGCCGGTTCTTATGCAAAGCAGCTAAACAGAATTCACTTCTCGAAGAATGCGTCAGACAACGCCCCTTATGATGAAGCCTGGCTCCAGAACCTGATCATGCGTCATCCGAGTCTGCTGCCAGTCGATCAAATCGAGCCAGCGTTCACGACTCTGGTCCCTGTTTGCGTCGAGCTTCCGGTTGGGTCAGGTTTCCTGGACAACCTACTCGTAACACCGGCCGGCGACCTCGCGCTTATTGAGTGCAAGCTTTGGCGCAATCCAGAGGCCAGGCGGGATGTCGTCGCACAGATCCTCGAGTACGCCAGCACCATGTCCAACTGGACCTACGAATCGCTGCAGGAGGCGATCAACCGTACAAAACCTATCGATGCCTCCGACGTGGCGGCAACGCGAAAACTCTATGAAGTAGTTTCGGCAAAGGGCGAGATCGACGAATCGTCCTTCCATGATGCGGTCTCGCGTAATCTGAAGCGAGGGCGGTTTCTGTTGCTCATTGTCGGTGACGGGATTCGGGAAGGCGTGGAGAGCATGGCCCGGTTCCTCCAGCAATACGCGGGTTTTCACTTTACACTCGCACTGGTCGAGATCGCTCTTTTTGAAGTGGCCGGAGGCTATATTGCCCAACCGCGCGTTCTCGCGAAGACAACCAACATCGACCGGGGTATCGTCACTTTGAATGACGGTCAAATCGTTATTAAGCCACCCACCACGGGACAGATCGTAGATACCAGCGGAGGAAGGCGAACAACGATCACGCAGGAACGCTATTTTGAGCGGCTCGAGATGATTTTTCCGGGCATCTCACAACGACTGAATGCATTCGTCGATACGCTGGCGTCATACAACGTGCTGGCAGAATTCGGAACTGAATCCATGATCCTGAGGTGGCACCCTGATACCGGGAAAAACTGGAACCTCGGCACGATATCGCAGTATGGTCTGCTATTGCTGGACAATATGGGTGCTCAGGCCAACAGTGCAGCCTTACTCGAGTTTCACAAGCAGTACCTTGCAAAGCTCGCAGGTCTCGTCCCCGGCGCATCGGTACGGAAAACACCGAAAGAGACGGCTTGGTTTGTTACCGAAGATAACAAGCACTACATTTCGGTCGACGTTTTACTCGCCAATGAAACGCGCACGGATGGATGGGTTGGTGCCATTAAGAACTTCCAGGCAGCCGTAATGCGGGAGTCACAGGACGAGTGAGAACCTCGTACGGTTTCAAATTGGGTGCCGAGAGAGTTGATTGAGGAAATTCAAGGAGTGATCACTGTGCGCAAGGAAAAGGAAGCATTGCCAGGTTCGCCGGACGCCAGCAAACCTGCAATCGGAGAATCCAAGGCCAAGGTAAAGCGACGAGCGGCCGTCCTCTTATCGAAAGAAACGGTCACCACCCTTACGAAGGACCAAGGCTTGCAGAGAGGCGACATTACCAGACCTCTTGCGGTGACCGCGCTTATGCGGCAGGCTGAGGCCGGGGACGGCGCAGCGGCAAACACGCTCGGCGATGAATACAGAAGAGGCGATGTTGTGTCGCAGGACTCGGCTGTCGCATTTGGCTGGTATAGACGTGGTGCTGAGCTGGGTGACCGGGCTGCACAAAACAATCTCGGAACGACGTTTCTGGAAGGCTACGGTTGCGATCAGGACAAGACGCAAGCCGTTTATTGGTATCGAAAGAGTGCCGAACAGGGCCTTGCCGATGGCCAGTGGAACCTTGCTAAACGTTACTACCACGGTAAAGGCGTCGATCAGGATTACGCCGAAGCTCTCAAGTGGTTCGAGAAAGCTGCCGTCCAGGGTTATACCGATGCGTCGTGCGAAATCGGCACTATGTTCCGATTTGGCCAAGGTGTTCAACGCAACCTCCTGGCCGCCGCCGAATTCCATCTTATCGCCGCCGAAGCAGGGGACGAGGTGGCGTGGGGCAACATCGCTGAATATCGAGCGGAACTCGAAGACATGGCGCTATCAGGCAGCCAGATGGCCAGCCTTTTTTTGTCCAGGATATATAACCGGGGCTTTGGCGTGGAGAAAAGCCAACCGATGACTTGGGCGTGGATCTACTGGGCGAACAAACATTGTTCGCATGATACGGATGCAGACACAGAACAGGAAGTCAGCGAGGCTTACAATTTCTACCACTTATGTATCACTTCGGAAAACCGCAAGGAAGGTCAACGCCTTCTTAAGGATCTGCGATCAGCCCATGCCAAACGGACCCGCGAATCCGGACGCACCAAAGCGGGCACGCAACGGGATCGACTGGAGAAACAGCCATGACGCAAGACTATAAGGGAGAACTCGATTGTGCTATTCGGGCGGCTGCCACCGCCGGAACAATGCTTCGCCGGGCGTTCCATTCCGGTGAGCAGGAGATCGATCATCGCGTGGAGGAGGAGATCCGGCAAACCCTGACGGAGGGCTTCCCCCAGTACGGCTATCGCGGCGAGGAGTTGGGGTTTGTTTCGCCTCCACAGGATTCAGCCGGACATCTCTGGCTGGTTGATCCCGATGACGGAACCGCAGCATTCGAGCAGGGCTTTCGGGGAGCATCCGTTTCCATCGCACTCCTAAGGGATGGCCGGCCCGTATTGGGCGTGGTCTATGCCTACTGCGCACCTGACGATGCGGGCGATTGGTTCGCGTGGGCCGAAGGCACGGGGCCTGTCAAAAGAAATGGGATCGAGATACCCGGAACAGAAACCGGCGTCCCTGAGACGATTCTCGTCTCGCACCAAGCCGACCGTAACGCGCACGCCAACGCGATGCTGGTTGCGCCGATGCGGTACCGCGCTGTCCCCAGCATCGCCTACCGGCTGGCATTGGTAGCGGCCGGCGAGGCACGAGCCGGGGTTTCGCTGAAC
>CAZZGS010000411.1:0-4685 GCA_964653845.1 uncultured Bryobacter sp. | reverse complement strand
ATTACCAGCCGCGTAAGAGAACGGAATTTCGGTGGCAAACTGGTTGTTCTCACAAACGAAAAGCACGGGAAGCTTCCAGATGGCGGCCATGTTGAGGCCTTCATGAAAGGCGCCGTTGTTGGCTGCCCCATCCCCAAAAAATGCGACTGCCACCTGCTGCGTCTTGCGAAGGGCAAAACTGTAGCCGGCACCTGCGGCCTGAAGAATGGATGGGCCAACAATTCCGCTGGTGCCCATCATGCCGATCTCGGGCGAAAAGAGATGCATCGACCCGCCCCGGCCTCGCGAGCAGCCAGTTTCCCGGCCAAAGAGCTCGGCAAAGAGTTCGCCCGGTGGCATACCTTTGGCTAGGGCGTGGCCGTGACCGCGATGCGTCGAGAAGATCGCATCGTCAACATTGAGTTGGTCGCAGACCCCGGCCGCAATGGCTTCCTGGCCGACGTAAGTGTGACAGGCGCCGTGGACCAGCCCGCGGGCGTGGCAGCGGGCAAGTTGTTCTTCAGCGGTGCGAATCAACTGCATAGTTCGATAAAGGATCACTACTTTGGTCTCCTTGGCGATCCGCCCGCATTCATAGCGAGGTTGCCGCCGTCCATGGGAATGATGGCCCCTGTAATCCAACTGGAAGCGTCGGAAGCAAGAAGAACCGCCAAGCCACAAATATCGTCGGGCCGTCCGAAGCGACCGGCCGGGATTCCGTTCAGGAATTTATCCTTGAGCGGGGGGAATTCCTCAATCCGTTTTTCAAGTCCTGGATTCATGACCTGTGCGGGAAGAACCGCATTGACGCGCACACCGCCTGAGGACCACTCCGTAGAGAGTTCTCTAGTCATCTGAACCACCGCCCCCATTGCCATCGAGTAAGCAATGTGCCCACGGCCCAGAGCGGTCAAGCTCGCGATCGAACCGATGTTGAGGATGCTGCCAACACCGGCGGCAAGCATGCGGCGGCCGGCCTCCTGACAGGCACAGAATCGGCCGAGCACGAGGTTCCGCCAGACTTGCTCGACCTCTTCCAGCGTGATCTCTTCAGGCGCAGCCATGATAGATTCGCCTGCTACGTTGGCGAGAAAATCGATCCGGCCAAATTCTTTGTCGAGGGTTCCAAACAGAGCCCTCACTTGAATGGGATCCGATACGTCGGTGGTCTGCACCAGAGCCCGGCGATTTCGCCGATGAATCTCCGAGGCGGTCTTGTGGGCGCCTGCTTCGTTTCGATCGACAACAATGAGATCAGCTCCGGCATCGGCCAACGCCAGTGCGATGGCGCGGCCCATTCCTTGCGCCGCACCGGAAACTATGGCAACTTTGCTATTCAGATCGAAAAGGTTCGAGGGCATGTGTGTGGATGACATTCTATAAGGGTTCCGTCTCTACGCGGGAAATGATCAAAGCACCAAGGAGATAGCAACAGGCCAAAAAGAACAATGCGGTGCTATCGGTGGCCCCGTTCTGTTTGATCCAACCAAAGATGTAGTTGCCCAGATAGCCTGCGATATTGGCGAATATGTTGATCAACCCAATGGCTGTGGCTGCAGTCGATGCCGTCAGTGTGAGTGTGGGCAAAGACCAGAAGGGAGCGGGCCAGGAGTAGACGACTACTCCGGTCAGGCAGAGCCATATCATCACCAGCCAGAAGGGCTGCCCTGGTATCGCGCTTGCGGCAAGAAATACCCCCGTCAAGGCTTGTCCCGCGACGCAGTGCCACTTGTGGTCGCCCGTCTTGTCTGAAGAATATCCGGCATACAAGACACCAATGATTCCGAGTAGATAGAAGAGGCCACTGAAGAAAAGTGCGGCGCGATCGGAGCCGCCCGACAGGCTTTTCACTGTAGTTGGCAGCCAGAAGCCCAGCGCATAGCCGCCTGTGTTGGTAACAAAAATGCCCAAAGCCAGATACCAGACATTGCGCAAACGCAGCACTTGTCCAATGGTTACCTTTTTGACGGCGTCTTTGGCGGCTGCCTCTGCCGCCAGGGTAGCTTCCAAATAATCCCGTTCGCGTTGTGTCAGCCACTTGGCGTGGCGAGGCCGATCTGTGAAGACAAACAGAGTAACGATACCCAGCACAACCGCCGGAAGCCCTTCAAGGATAAAGAGCCACTGCCAGCCCTTCAAACCGAGCCAATTCACATCGAGCAGGAGCGCCGACAATGGCGCACCAAGAGCCAGGCTTACAGGAATGGCGACAACGAAAGCAGACATGGCACGAGCCCGGTCTCCGGCCACAAACCAATGGGTAAAGTAAACGATGATGCCGGGGAAAAAGCCTCCCTCGGCAACGCCGAGAAAGAAGCGCACCAGATTGAATTCTGCCGGCGTCTGGACAAAGGCCGTCCCGGCCGACAGGAAACCCCAAGTGATCAGAATGCGCGCGAACCACTTACGGGCACTCCAACGTTCGACCAGAAGGGCGCCGGGGATCTCGAGCAGAAGATAGCCGATGAAAAAGATCCCTATGCCAAGCCCAAAGACCTGCTCGGAAAAATGTAGGTCGCTCGCCATTCGAAGCTTGGCGAATCCAACATTGGCGCGATCGAGATAGGCAACCAGATACAACAGGATCGTGATCGGCAGGATTCGCCATGCCACCTTGCGGCGTAGAGCGTTGATTTCGATCGGTTCTAGTGGCATGGCAACTGAGGGCACCGCCTATTGTATGGGACAAGGCGGCCCCGAACTTACAACTTATTCAAGGCATGAACACAGAGCTCCAGTCGAATTTGCTTTGGTTCAAGTAAATCGGGATCGACGACGTTCCGATTGTGGGTGGGGAGAATGCTTCCCTGGGTGAAACAACCCAACGTCCTGGGCAGCAAGCCGCCTTGATGAAAAATATCCACAAAGCCAATAAAACGCATAGTGACGAGTCAGGTTTGGGTATCACGGAAAGCGGTGGCGGCTTGAACGAAGGCGTCGACGAGGGGTGAGTTTTCGTTCTGTAGGGCGAGGCGTTCTGGTTGGAAGAGGGTGCCGATGAAGAAGGGGTGTGCGGCTAGTTCCATCGCTCGCACTTCTCCCGAATTGTCTCTGGCGGCGACGCGCAGGCCGGCGGCTTCAAAGGCGCTTTCAAATTTCGGGTTGAAGCCGAAATTGCAGTGGTAGCCGAAGTGGGTTTCGCCGGTGCCGTAGAGATCTGCCAAGCGGGAGCCGGGGACTGCGATGACGGGCTCTTCTACTTCGACCAGCGAACAGGACAATCGTGAAATGACTAAGCAATCCGCTGTGGTTGCTGTCTCTGCATGGTCTGCGGCGGCGAGGCCGAGCACGTTGCGGGCGAATTCGAGGACTGCGTGCTGGAAGCCGCAGCAGGTGCCGAGGAAGGGGACTTTGGTTTCTCGCGCCCAACAGATCGCCTCGAGGGCTGCCGCTTCGCTTGTGTAAGGGGAGGCCGGGACGCACCAAACTCCGTGGTAGCCGTCGAGCGAACTCAGTGCGGAGGTGTGTTTCCAGTCGAAGCTCAATTGCTGTGGAGCGGCAAGCTGCAGCGCGATCGGAATCGCCTGATGCGCAATGACCTTGGGATCGTAGTCTCCAACCGTGGCGATTCGGACTTGCATAGATAGAGATTAAGATGCTGACTATTTCGCCTGCTTCGGCATGCTATGACTAGTTTTCGCATCTTTTTCGTAAGCTCTTTGTGTTCCAGCGCAGAGGTTATGCAGCTTCGAGCTTGTGAACGGTTCTGGCTATGTCATCGCCGATAGCGACACGGAGATCGAAGTCGGACTAGAGGTTCAGCCAGGTTTGCGGGGAGACACCAAAATAGCTACCCAGTGGCAGGGCAGTGCCGGCGTTGATCGAGCGGTTGCCGTGAACAATGGCGTGGATGCGATTTGGAGGGACTTGCAGATCTCTTGCGAGCTTGTTGATGCTAATCGCGTGCGGTTTCTAGTGGCAGTTTCGTTGCCCGGAGCGGAAGGCGTAGTACATGCTGGAGCAGTCTCTTTCCGTTACCTCGACCAGACTGAGGCCTTACTTTTTGCCGCTCTTCTTCATCTCCTTTGCCGTACGGATTGGAGCCCCCTTTTGTGCGGGCGCACGGGGCTGCCGCGTGGCATCCTCTTTCTCTCCGGTTGTAGTCTTCAGGGGCTTTGTTTTTGCCTGTTCGGGGCCAGTCGCGACCGAGGCGGGTAATTGCAGCGCCGCAAAATCCAAAGCCAGATCCAGAGTACTGAGGAACTCTTTGACTCTGATTGGCTTGGTGACATACCGGAAGAATCCAGCGCTCAGGCCCTTTTCGATATCCCCAGGCATTGCATTGGCACTGATTGCCACAATTGGAATGTGCATAGTTGACGGGTCTCCGCGCAGGATTTTCAGCGCATCAATGCCGCTGATGCCCGGCAAATTTATATCCATCAGGATGACGTCCGGATGGTTTGTGCGAGCAAGTTGGATGCCCAGATCTGCGTCACTGGCGCTCAGAAGGCGCAGATCCGGACGCCGTGCGATCAGCCGCTCCACGAGTTTCAGGTTAGCCGGATTATCCTCCACATAGAGCAGCGTTCGCAGGAGTGCTCCATGTTGGACTCCGGCCTCGGCAATCTCTTCAAATTGGGTGTGATCCACCGCGAGGTGCGGGTCGGCGGCTGAGTTTAGCTCGAACCAGAATACGCTCCCCGACCCAACGGTGCTTTCCACGCCAATAGTGCCTCCCATCAGTTCCACGAGTCGCTTACTCA
>CAZZGS010000410.1:0-4715 GCA_964653845.1 uncultured Bryobacter sp. | reverse complement strand
GCGACGTATACGCCATGGGCGGCAAACCGATTACCGCGCTCTCGATCCTCTGCTACCCGGCCAAGGACGACATCGAAGTCCTCACGGCCATCCTCGCCGGTGGCTCCTCCAAGATGCAGGAGGCCAACTGCGCCCTGCTCGGCGGCCACTCCGTCGCCGACGACACTGTGAAATTCGGCTATTCCGTAACCGGCTTGGTCCACCCCACCCGCTTCCGCGCCAATGCCCATGCAAAGCCGGGCGACATACTTGTCCTCACCAAGCCACTCGGCACCGGCGTCATCGCCACAGCCCTCAAGCGCGGACTCGCCCACCCAGACCACGTCGCAGCGGCCACCCGCTCGATGCTCACCCTCAACCGGGCCGCTGCCGAAGCAATGGACCCCTTCGACGTCCACGGCGTCACCGACATTACCGGCTTTGGCTTTCTCGGGCACGCAAGAGAACTTGCCCTCGCCTCAAACGTCACCCTCTGCATCGACTCAAACGCAATACCTACCCTCCCAGGTGCCCTCGAAGCCATCGCTGCCGGGGCGATCCCAGGCGGCCTTAACAACAATCGAAACTTCGCTTCTATCGACGTTCATGTGGAATCCACAGTCGACCCCAACCGTCTTACCCTCCTCTATGACCCGCAAACCAGCGGTGGTCTGCTCATCTCGCTCCCGCCGTCCGATGCAAGCCGCCTATTAGAATCGATAGCTGCCACCATCATTGGCGAAGTCGGTGAAAGAAAGGACAAAGCCCTCTGGGTACTTTGAATTACAACCCGATCATTGTTGCGCTCGATGTCGAATCCGGCGCGCAAGCCCTCCACCTCATCGATCAGCTCGAAGATAGCGTCGATTTCTACAAAATCGGATTGGAGCTGTACTCAGCCGAAGGTAACTCTATCGTCAAGGACGTCCTTGCACGAAACAAGAAGGTTTTCCTTGACCTCAAATTTCATGACATCCCGGAGACCGTCAAGCGCGCCGTCAGTCGTGCCGCAGACCTCGGCGTTCACCTCTTAACCGTTCACGCCTACCCCCAAGTAATGAAGGCTGCAGTTGCCGGCAAGGGGCAATCCTCCCTCCTGCTATTAGGAGTAACGGTACTCACGAGCCTCAGCGAAGAAGACTTGGTCGGCCTCGGCTACCCCGAAGGCACCTCCGTCGGGGCGCTAGTTCGCCAGCGCGTCCAGCAAGGCATTGCCGCAGGCATCGACGGCTTCGTCTGCTCTCCCCTGGAGGCAAGAGCCGTCCGCAGCATCACTGGCCCTGGAAAAGTCCTTGTCACCCCAGGAGTCCGCTCACCCGGCAAAGACGCGGGAGACCAGAAACGCATTGCCACCCCGGCGCAGGCCATTTCCGACGGTGCTTCCTACCTGGTCATTGGCCGCCAGGTCACACGTGCCAAAGCACCTAAAGACGAGGCCCTGGCCATCCTGAGCGAGATTTCCACAGCCTAAACCTTTCAATCTATTCATTTTTTCTATAAGCGAAACCGATACGATACGGTTGCGATTCTACTTATATTCTGTTAAACCAGAAGGATTGGATCGGTTACCATCGGTCCAAAACAGGGGAAAGGAATTACAAAAATGAACAGGACTCTAGTCGCTCTCTCGCTAGCGGTCTGCTTGGGCATCCCTGCCTACAGTCAGTCTCTCACCTCAATTTCAGGCGCAATTGTCGATCCCACCGGGGCTTCGGTTCCAGGAACGACGATTTCGCTTACCAATGTCGATAACAACGCCAAACGCGAAGGGACAACCGACTCGGAAGGCAAATATACCTTCTCGGCCCTCTCGCCCGGAACCTACCGTCTGCTTGCAAAGAAGCAAGGTTTCTCAGACATCTCGGTGCAGCAGATTCGCCTGCTCGTCAATACACCTTCCACACTTAACCTCAGTTTTGAAACCGTCGGCGCTGTAGCCCAAACCATCGAAATCTCTGCGGAAGGCATCCAGCTCAACACTGTCGATGCCACCGTCGGCAATTCTTTCGGTGCCAAGCAAATCACGCAGTTGCCCTTTGAAGGCCGGCGCGCGGACCGTATCCTCTCGCTGCAGCCCGGCATCTCCTATATCGGCGATTCCGACAGCGTCAATGGGGGCTCTAATGTGGCCACCGACCGCGGTGGCGTCGTCAACGGCGGCAAGAGCGACCAGTCGAACCTCACTCTCGACGGCGTAGACATCAACAACCAGCAGACCCGCGAGCCCTTCAACGGTGCTCTCCGCGTTACTCTCGACTCGGTTCAGGAATTCCGCGTTACCACTTCCAACGCCAACGCCGACTCTTCGCGTGGCTCCGGTGCGCAGATCACCCTGATCACCCGTTCAGGTACCAACCAGCTTCACGGTGCCGCCTACTGGTTTGTCCGAAACAAGATGTTCAATTCGAACACCTTCTTCAACAACCTCACCACAAACGCCCAGGGTCTCGGACTGCCAACTCCCAAGCTCAATCGCAACACTTTCGGCGGCCGCCTCGGTGGCCCGGCCATCAAAAACAAACTCTTCTACTTCGCCAACTGGGAAGGCCAGCGGGATAGCCTCGAACAGTCTGTCATCCGCACTGTACCGCGTGAAAACATGCGCAACGGTCAGGTAGACTACCTCAGCCTCGGTGGCACACGAGTCTCTGTCCCCAGTTCAGAACTGGTCAGCAAGATCGCGGGCGCGGGCTCCGTCAACGCGGCGGCCCTCGCTGTTCTCAGAGGCTATCCAGCTCCCAACGACTTCACTACCGGTGACGGCCTCAACACTGCCGGCTTCCGCTTCAACTCGCCTCTCGCCCGACGCTACAACACCTACGTCGCCAAGATCGATTACGTCATCAACGACAAAAATCGCATCTTCGCCCGTGGTCAGTTGCAGAACGACAATGAGGCCAATGCTCCCCAGTTCGCAGGCGGCTCGCCAAACTCGGTTGACCTCAACAACTCTAAGGGCCTCGCCATCGGTTGGGATTCCACCATCAACAATTCGTTGATCTCCTCCACTCGTTGGGGCCTCACCCGCCAGGGTCTTGAAACCTCTGGCAACGGCAATTATGCCATCACCACCTTCCGCGGCCTCGACAACCCGGTCGGCCTGGTCCGCTCATTCCGGCGCTTCTCGCCCACCTACAACTTCACCCAGGACTTTACCTGGACTAAGGGTAAGCACAACATCCAATTCGGCGGAAGCATCCGCGTCTTCCAAAACGATCGTTCCAACTTCAACAACAGCTTCTTCGGATCCACAGTCAACTCTTCATGGATGACAGCCGCAGGCGCAGTGCTCAGCGCTCCCTGGAATGACGCAGCTCTCGGCAATAACCGCATCAATGCCGGTTCACGTACGTCATTCAATGATGCAACCGCAGCCATCCTTGGTCTCGTCACTCTGGTCACCAGCCGTTACAACTACACCCCGAACCCGGACGGTACAGTAAACGCTCAGGCGCAAGGCTCTCCGGTGAATCGTAACTTCCAGGGCGAAGAAGCGGAAATGTACATTTCCGATACCTGGAAGGCCACCCGCAATCTCACCATCACTGGTGGTGTTCGCTACATGCACTGGCCGGCCATCTATGAAAAGAACGGCGTCCAAACCAGCACCAACATCCGCCTTAGCGATTGGTTCGACACCCGCATTGCCAACGCAGGCAACGGCCTCGCTGGCAACACCGGTTTGCCTCCGATTTCTTATCAGCTCGCCAACAAGTCTGGGGGTCGTCCGCTCTATGACAACCTCAAGAACTGGTCGCCACGGCTGGCCATGGCTTATGCTCCAGAAGCTAAAGGTGGCCTCTCCAAATTCCTCTTTGGCGGCCCTGGAAAGAGTGTCATCCGTGCTGGCTTCGGAATCTACTACGACGTCCTGGGGTCAGGCTTGGTTCGTGATTTCGATGCCTCCGCCCTTGGCCTCTCCACAACGCTCAACAATACTTCGGGCCGCGAGACAGTCGCTGGCGCACCGCGCTACACGGGTATCTTCGGCATCCCGCAGCAACTCGTTAGCGCTCCGCCCCCAGCCGTTTTTCCGGTAGTTCAGCCCAACAACTTCGCAATCACAAATTCAATCGACGACAGGATCCGCGCTCCTTACACGATGCGTTACAACATCACCGCCGCTCGCGAATTCGATAACGGTTTGAACATCAGCGTCGGTTATGTCGCCAGCCAGGGCAAACGCACCATCATGAGCGAAGACTTGGCCACTCCGCTTAACATCCGTGACCCGCAATCCGGCACGGACTACTACTCGGCAGCCACCGCCCTCACGGACCTCATCCGCCGCAATGTCCCGGTCGCCCAAGTCGGCCGTATTCCTTACTGGGAAAACATGACTCCGGGCTTCGCTGGAGGCGGTCTGACGGCAACGCAAGCTGCCTACAACCTCTTCAGCGACTTCTTCCCGGATGCAACAGGTGCCGTCGAGAACTTTGATCGCTTCAGCGATCCTAGTGCCTCCAGACTCGGCCCTTTTGCTTATTATAGCCGCCAGTTTTCCTATCTGCGTGCTCTACGCTCTGTCGGCTTTTCCACCTACAACTCACTTCAGGTAACGGCTCAGAAGCGCTTCAAGAACGGAGACCAGTTTGGTTTCAACTGGACCTTCTCTCACTCGATCGACCTCGGCTCTACTTCTGAAGACAACGCCACCGCCGGTCGCGGCATCAGCATCAGCCCCTACAATCGCTATCAGATGCGTGGCTCCTCAGACTTCGACCAGCGTCACAGCG
>CAZZGS010000409.1:0-4716 GCA_964653845.1 uncultured Bryobacter sp. | reverse complement strand
GCGCGAGAGAGCCGGATTCGAGACGAATTTCGTTTTGGAGTTTTTGCCGCGCGCGAAAGAGCGTCACGGCGATCATGGTTTGGGAGGTGTCGAGAAGTTCGGCAATTTCCTTGTTGCCGTAGCCTTCGATGTATCGAAGAAGAAAGATTTCCGCCCACTTGGGGTCGATGCGAGAGATGGCGTCGCGGAGGCGGGAACTGAGCTCCTGCTGGGCTTTACGGGAAGGTTCGTGGACGAGGTCTTCAATGGATGAAGCTTTGTTTTTGCGAGTGCGGATGAGGTCAACCGCGGCGTTGACGGCAGCGCGGCGGAGGTAGGCTTCTGGTTTATCGACAATGCCGAGGGAGAGGTCGCGGCGAAGAAAACGCAGAAACACGGTTTGCAGAATATCTTCGGCATCTTCTGAGTTGCCCAGGATTCGGAAAGCAGAGCGATAAACGGCATCGCTCGATTCGCGATAAACGCGCTCAAAATCAGCATTGACCATAGGTGTATGATCCATCTGATTTGCGGGAAGTGCCAGGGTAATCATCGTTCTCTCGTTATCTCTCTGATTGCAAGGACGAAGCCTGGTGAAGATTCTTACAGCAGTAGAACTATTTAGTACCGATGGGTGGATTTTGGGGCAGCCAAGGCAGGGTATGATAATAAGGAATCTAAACAGGTGCAAATCGTGATGAATATAATGAAACTCGCCGCAGTGATCTTGTTGGCACTGGCCTTTACCGGGTGTGACAGCGATCCCAAAGTTGCCCGCCAAAAGTACCTTGAGACAGGGGACCGTTACTTCAAGAATGAGAAGTATCGGGAAGCCATTATTTTTTACAAACGGGCATTGCAGAAGGATGCGCGATTTGCACAGGCCTACTACCAGCTTGGCAATGCGGAAATGAAGCGGGGCAGCCCGATTGACGCAATGCGTGCTTACCAACGCTGCGTGGAATTGGACCAAAATAATATTGATGCGGCGACCAAATTGGCCGAGATCTTTTTGGCGATCTACTCGAAGAGCGAGACAAAACCGAAGAACATTTTGAAAGAGATTGAGACTATCTCCAAGCGGCTGTTGGACAAAAACCCAACTGGTTTTGAAGGGTTGAGGCTACGGGGAATTTTGAAGCTGGCGGATAACGATCTCAAAGGCGCTCTGGAAGACTTGCTGCTGGCAGAGAAGGCCAGACCATTTCAGAAAGAGCTGAGCACTGTTCTGTTTCAGGTATTGATGCAAAACGGCCAGAGTGAAGAGGCAATCGCATACATTAACCGGGCGATGGCTGCTGATAAGGAAAATGCTTCGAATTACGACGTGCTCTATGCGGAGTATGCGAAGAAGGAAATGATTCCTCAGGCTGAGGAAGTTTTGAAGCGGAAGATTGCCGCGCTGCCCAAGCAACCTATTCTGAAAGCACAATTGGCCGCACATTATTTTGCGGCAAAGCAATACGACAAAATGCAGGTAGTTTTGGACGAGATTCTATCGATCGGGAAGAATACGAAACTAATCGACCAACCCCGGATGCTGGTCGGCGATTTTTACTTCAAGATTCGCGACTTTGAAAGGGCGATGAAGCAGTTCGAAGAAGGAGTCAATGAGAACGCGGCCAAGAAAAGCGACTACCAGAAACGCATCGTAGAGACCTACATCTACATGAACAAGAAGACCGACGCTGTGCGCCTGGTGGAAGAGATTCTGAAGGCAGATCCCAAGGATAACGATGCGCTTGCGATGAGAGCGAGTTTGCTCTTGCAGAGCGGGACGAAAGATCAAGTCGATACGGCTGTCACTGATTTGCAGTCGGCTATTTCCCGCGCACCGCAGAACCATGTGATGCGCCTGAATCTGGCGAAGGCCTTTATGGCTCGTGGAGATGGAGACCAGGCACGAGTGCAATTGCAGGAAGCATTGAAGATCCGGCCTGACTACCAGGTGGCAAAAATCCTACTCTCACAAATCTTCCTGCAGAAGCAGGAATTTGGCAAGGCGCTTGAATATGCGAATTCAGTACTGGCTTACGATCCAAACGAAGTGAGAGGCCGTTTGTTGAGAGCAACTTCGCTCTATGGAACGCGAGACTATGCGGCGTCGCAAAAGGATCTCGACATGATTCTAACGCGCTACCCGAACATGGGGGACGCACTGTATATGACTGCCCGAATTCAGTTGGATACTAACCAAAAAGATAAGGCCCAACTGACATTCGATCGGATGATGAAGGCAAACCCGAGTGATACGCGCGGCTTGTTGGGGACGGTTGAGACTTATCTGCAGTTGGGTAAGGGCGACCTTGCAGTGAAAACAATTGAGGCTGAACTAGCCAAGTCACCAGACCGCAATGACATCCGGAACGCGCTAGCCAATACGGCGGTGCGAGTTGGCAATTACGAACGTGCTTTACCTGAATTCAACAGGCTTCTGGCTGCCAATCCCAAGGATGCGTCCGTCGTTGTAAGGCTGGCGGAAGTTTACAAGCGAATGGGTGACGATACAAATGCCATCAAGTACTTCAAGCAAGCCGGGACTCTATTGCCGAACGACCCATTGGCACCGTTGCAGTTGGCAATGATTTATGACAAGCAGGGGAAGTCAACAGACTCCAAGCCGATCTATGAGCAGATTGTAAAGATGGATCCAGGCAATGTGCTGGCCCTGAATAATTTGGCAATGATCATGGCTGATCAGGGATCAGATCTTGATGTAGCTCTGAGCTATGCGGAACGAGCGAAACAGAAGTTGCCGACCAATATCGATATTTCCGACACACTCGGCTTGATCTATATCAAGAAGAATCTTTCGGATCAGGCGATCAACATCTTTGCCGACATCGTCAAGAAAGATCCGAATCGCTACATCTTCCATTACCACCTCGCAATGGCTTATTACCAGAAGGGCGACAAAATGAATGCCAAAAAGTCTGCGCAAATGGCACTTACAAAAACGCCGCCGAAAGAGGAAGAGCAACGCATTCGTGAATTGCTAGCCAAGTGCGGATAAGCTATTAAAGTGAAGTTTCCAATTCTGTTTTTACTTGCTGGCCCTCTCTGGGGCCAGCAATTCGTTTCAGGGACACAATTTCGTGCCACGCATAGTTATTCCGTGCAAGTGTCAGGTGTATTTGCACAGGAGACCCGGCTTGTCTTCAGTTGCGGAGATGTGGGTCTGGAGAAGACGCTTCATACAGGGGATCGCGACTGGGCTTTTACTCATCGACCCGCGAAAGACTGCCAGTATGTGTTGCGGCCGGCTGGTGGAGCCAAAGTGGTGGTGCACGACTATGGCGAGACGCGGCATCTGGAACTGGAACCAAATGATGAATGGTCTACTGCGACCATGCTTTCGCTTGGGGAGGTGATGCTTGGCAGTGGCGATGATAGTGCCTACCTGCCGGCACCAAGCCAGAAGCGCGCGAAGCCGCTGGCTGAATCTGTGAAGCGGGATGAAGACTGGTATCGTTTTCGCTTCGAGGGTGGTAAGCCGAAGCTGGTTGGTTTTCAGGTGGAACTGATGGAACGGGACAATTTACCTGTAGATGTCTCTATGTTCCGTGTGGTGGGTGGCAAGACTGCCTTGTACACCGAGGGTGAAGATCCGGTCTCTGTACCTCATGAGGTGCAGGCCTTGCCGGGGAACAAATATACAACTCGTGTTTTGCGGGAAGCTGGCGATTATTACGTTCGCGTCGTCGCGAATCATCCGGAATATCGATTGAGGACGCGTCTTTATGATGTCGCCCCTTATTCGGATCCGAAGCAGGCGGTTCGCGCAGGTATTGATTATTTGATGGGGGCTGGCGATAGCTGGCATGCGAATACGCCCCGGCGTGGTGGTGTGTTTGACCGGGTTGCCAATGTGCATCAGGAGACTTCGCTTTGTGTGGCTTGCCATGTGACGCACTTTACGCAGCGGGGGCAGTTGTATGCAGCTCGGCAGGGGTATGGAGTTGAGTTGCGTAGCTCGCTGCAATTCATGTCGGAACGCTTCTACAACAATCCCCGGCCGCTCTATGGGTTTGAGCAGGATGGTGCGGTTTGGGCGCGTGTGATTTCGGCGCCAGCCAATGTGTTGGGCCGGATGTCGCACCTGATGGATGTGATGGAGAAGCAGGTGACCGGCGAGACGCGAACTAGCTTTCATGACGGAGTGAAGAAGTATCTGAAGCTCTACTATGACGGGCGCACTGTGTTGCCGCCGGATGAGACGAATGGGAATCAGCCGCTTGTGAGCAACTATGAGGTGGCCTGGTATGCGTGGGAAGTGACGAAGGATCCTGCGATTGCCAAGTTGATGGAGCAGGATGAGCATAAGAATCTGATTGACCTTTGCTACCAGACCCTGGGGCTGGCTGCGATTGACCGGGTGAAGCACGCGGCTAAGATCGCTCGCAATGCGGAGAAGATTTTGGCTGCGCAGCGGGAGAGCGGCCAGTGGTCAATGAAGTTTGAGGCCAAAGAGAAAGACGTCGAGTTCCAGACGGGGCATGCCGTTTGGGCACTTGCTGCGGCTGGGGTTCCGAAGGAAAATCCTCAGGTGGATAAGGCCTTGAAGTTTTTGCTTGCCCGTCAGCAGGATTTTGGCGGATGGCTGGATCCGTTGCAAAGCTTTGAGAATTTCCGGACGCCATTCCGCGAGACGCAGATGGCCGTGCTGGCATTGAGCGCGTACTTCCCCGGGCCGCGCACGGATAAGGGATGGAACGCGCGGACTCCGGAAAAACTGTC
>CAZZGS010000408.1:0-4725 GCA_964653845.1 uncultured Bryobacter sp. | reverse complement strand
GAGTGAATACAAGGCGTCCATCGACACCTTCTTCCACGACCACGTAGACGCTTAAGCGTCTACTGGAAGAGTCGGCGTTCGCGCTTAAGGAAGGCGGGGACGTCGTAGTCGTCAGCCTCTTCTTCTACCACCTGTGTGACCTCGACCGGAATCGGCTCCGGCTCAGGTTCCGGCTCATAGCTCGTAAACGCATTGCTGGTCACTCCAGCGCTGGCGGCCATCACCATTGGAGTCTCGATCACAATCGTTTCCGCCTGCCGCACGCGGCGTTCAATCTGAGGCAAAGACTCGCGCTCGAAGCCGGTCGCGATGACAGTGATCTTCACTTCTTCGCCCATCGCCTCATTCATGACAACGCCGAAGTTGATCTGCACATCTTCGAAGCTCGCCGCCTTGCGGATCAGCGAACAAGCCTCGTTCACTTCATGCAAGCCAAGGCGACTGGAGCCGGTGATGTTGATCAGGATGCCGCGTGCGCCACGCACGCCGCCTTCTTCAAGCAGAGGGCTGCTGATGGCCTGTTCGGCTGCGAGCAACGCAGCATTGGCCCCTGTAGCCGACGCAGTGCCCATCATGGCGTAGCCCATACCAGTCATGATGCTCTTGATGTCAGAGAAGTCGCGATTGATTAGTCCAGGAGTAGTGATGATGTCGCTGATGCCCTGTACGGCCTGACGAAGGACATCATCTGCAATACGAAAGGCTTCAAAGAAGCTAGTACCCTTGGGGACAAGCGAGAGCAGGCGGTCATTCGGGATCGGGATCACCGTGTCGACGGCGGCGGCAAGGTCACTCAAGCCCCGCTCGCCGCACTTCTTGCGGCGCGGCCCTTCAAACTCAAAGGGCTTTGTGACAACGGCGACCGTCAGCGCGTTCAGCTCACGGGCAAGCGCAGCGACGACAGGCGCAGCTCCAGTGCCAGTACCGCCACCGAGGCCAGCAGTGACGAAGACCATATCTGCGCCTTCAAGGATCTCGATGATCTTGTCGGTGTCTTCGAGCGCGGCGTTGCGGCCGATCGCCGGGTCTGCGCCAGCGCCGAGGCCGTTGGTGATCTTCGACCCAATAGCCAGCTTGTTCGGCACCGGAGAGGCCTGCAGCGCCTGTTTGTCGGTATTGAGAATGTAGAACTCAACGCCTTTGAGGCCCGCATCCATCATCCGGGCTACGGCGTTGCTGCCGCCTCCACCCACACCTATAACCTTGATCTTTGTGTTGAGTGAGAAGTCGTCTTCAAGTGAGAATTTCAGTTCCATCATTGCCTCCTTAGCGCAGCACCAGGTTCAATAGCCGCGGCGTTCTACGCTTGCCGTCACGGCGCAGCTTCATACGACCAGCGTACATGGCAAGTCCTGCGACTGTGGTCCAGTCGGGGCTCAGCAGTTCGTCCGGCCAGTTGTTGATCGCATCCGGCAGCCCGTTGCGAGAGGGGCAGTTCAGTTCACGTTCAGCGATGTCGAGCATGCCGGGCAGCTTCGCGCCACCACCAGTCAGCACGACACCTTCCTGCAGGTTACCGTCCATGCCGAGACGGCCGATCTCTTTGCGGATCACCTGGAAGAGCTGTTCGGCGCGGGCTTCGAGGATCTCGACAATCTGCCAGCGCGAGATCTCGCGGGCTTCGCGGCCTTCAGCTCCGGGCACTTCGATCAGCGTGTTGCCGCTGGAGAGGCCAAGCAGTGCGCAGCCGAATTCTTCCTTGAGCAACTGCGCATCTTCGCGGCTGCTGGTGAGGTAATAGGCGAGGTCTTTGGTGAAGTGGTCTCCGCCGATGCCTACGCTAAAGCTGCCTACCAGCGCGTCGCCTTCATAGAGGGCAATGTCGGTTGAGTGTGCGCCGATATCGATGATGCCTACGCCGTGTTCGCGCTCGCCTTCGCTGGTTGCGCAGTAAGCGGCGGCAATCGGTTCAAAGACCGATTCGTCCATCGCAAGATGGGCTTCATTGACGGCGTTCTGGATGACGCTGTGTTCTTGTTCGCTGGCCGTAACCAGGTGGACGTGAGCCTCAAAGCGCGAAGCGGACATGCCTTTGGGGTTGCGGATGTTGGCGCGGCCATCGACGATGAAGTCCTGCGGGCAGACCTGAAGGATCATGCGGTCGTGCTCGAGCTTGACCTCAGCGGCCTGCTTGACTACATAAGTCATGTCGCCGGAATCGATCTGGCGCGGACGGCCGAACTCATAGACTCCGCGTGAGGTCATGCCATCGATGCCGCTGCCGCCCAGGCCGGCTACGACGCCGCTGACAGAGACAAGAGCCTGACATTCTGCCATCTGGACAGCCCAGCGGATGTTCTCGCTGATGGCGTGCTGGTCGCTGACACGGCCCTTGAGCCAACCCTTGGATTCAAAGTGGCCATGGCCACGGAATTCGAGACCGCCATCGACGACCTCGGTGATCAGGCAACGCGTCCAGGCGCTACCGACGTCAAGACCTACTGCATAGTTCTTTTTATCGGCCACGATTCTTCCTCACTTCCGGGATATGTTCTTCGGCGGCGGTGACCTGCTCTTCCAGACGCAGGTCAAAGGTAATGGCGTTTGGGAGCTTCTCCATGAGCTGGTCGGCCATGGATAGGAAGTTCTCGTAACGCATCTTGAAATTGCGATTGCCCAGGATCAGCGTGACCGCACGGCCATTGAAGGGCTGAACTACGCGGAAGTTTTCGCTGTCGGTGCTGTCGATTTCGCCGATCTCCTTGACGTGCTCGCCAAGATCTTTCATCAGGCGCTCGACGCGGCGCATGCGCAGGCGGCGGGCGTCTTCTTCGACATCGGGGCCAACGCCATCGACTACAGGCAAGCTAAAGGTGGCCGAAGGAGGAGCTTCCATCAGGACCCCCTCAGCGTCAATGACGGTAGTTTCAGCGCCGCCTCCGCGCTTGACGAAGGCAACTGGCTTGCGTTCCTCGATCCTGACGGTGATCAGATTGGGCCAGAGGCGGGCGATGGTCGCGTCCTTGATCCAGGGCTTGGACATGAGCTCGATCCGACGCTTGTCCAGGGGCAGCATGAAGACGCTGCGGCCGAGGTCTTCTTCAAAGACCTTGAGGATCATCTCTTTGTCCGTATGCTTGAGGCCTTCGATCTTGAGGTTCGGGGGAGGGTCGCCGTACTCGGTCGCTCGCTCAAGGGCGAAGCGGGTGTCGCGCATGAAGTAGCGCTCGACTTGACCTTCGAGGAGGACGCCGCCTCCGATGGCCACGATCAGGGCGCAGGCCATTACGGCCCTGCTGAGAATCTTCGAGATGTCTGGCGGGGTTTGTTTCTTCATTTGCGTAGCTCCGCGAGGATCAGATCGCCGGTTTGGGAGACGGTGCCGGCACCGAGAGTCAAAATCATTTCGCCTGCCTTGGCCTTGGCGGCCAGCATCTTAGCTGCGGCTTCGAGGCTCGGGGCGTAGTCGACGTCGCGCTGGCCTGAGGCGCGCATTTTCTCAATTAAAACCGAAGTGTTGACACCTTCGATCGGAGCTTCGCTGGCGGCGTAGATGTCGAGTAGGGTGACACTGTCGGCGTCGAAAAAGCTGCGGGCGAAGTCGTCCATCAGGATTTGGGTTCGTGTGTAGCGATGGGGCTGGAAGAGGACGTGGATCTTGGCGAACTGGCGCTGGCGGGCAGCGTTCAGGGTCGCGCGGACTTCAGTCGGATGGTGGCCGTAGTCGTCGATGACTGTGACGCCGGCGGCTTCACCCTTGAGCTGGAAGCGGCGGTCGACGCCCTGGAATGCGGCAAGGCCTGTTGCAATTACTGCGGGTTCGAGGCCAAGTTCCAAGGAGACGGCAATCGATGCTGTGGAGTTCAAGATGTTGTGTGCGCCTGTTACGTTGACTACGAAGCGGCCGAGGTTCTCGCCCTGGCGGTGGATCTCGAAGGACGAAGAAGCCTTGCCCATCTCGATGTTGCGGATGATGAGGTCAGCTTGTGGTGTGGTGCCGTAGGTGACGACGCGGCGACGGATATCAGGCATGATGCGCTGGACATTCTCGTCGTCGATGCAGAGGATCGACGTGCCGTAAAAGGGGACACGGTTGACGAAGTCAGTAAAGCTCTGGAGCACACGCTCGAAGGTCTTGTAGTAGTCGAGGTGTTCGCGGTCGATGTTGGTGACCACAGCGATGATTGGGGCGAGCTTGAGGAAGCTGCCGTCGCTTTCGTCGCTCTCGACTACGAGCAGGTCGCTCTGGCCGACGCGGGCATTAGAGCCGCCCATGGTGCTGACACGTCCACCAACTACAACGGTTGGGTCGAGGCCACCGTTTGCGAGGATCGTGGCGGCCATCGAAGTAGTTGTTGTCTTGCCGTGGCTGCCACCGATGGCGACGCCGTACTTGAGGCGCATGAGCTCAGAGAGCAGTTCGCCTCTTGGGATCACCGGGACCTTGCGGCGGCGGGCTTCCTGGATCTCGGAGTTGGTCTCATTGACTGCCGATGTTACGACCAGGGCAGTGACATCCGCTTCGATGTTTTCTGAGTTGTGGCCGGCGAAGATCCTAGCCCCGAGGCCTTCGAGACGCTGGGTGATGGGGGTGAGTTTGAGGTCTGAACCGGAGACGCGATGGCCAAGAGTAAGGAGGACTTCGGCGATGCCGCTCATGCCGATGCCGCCGATGCCTACGAAATGGAAGTGTTGCTTGCGGAAGAACATTTTGGCCAGTTTACGTTTTATCTAATTTCAATAGGATATCAGCCGCGCGCGATGCCGCGCCGGGCTGGCGGAGGG
>CAZZGS010000407.1:0-4733 GCA_964653845.1 uncultured Bryobacter sp. | reverse complement strand
CGCTCACTCCAAACTCTACCGGGCCGATGTATGAAATCCCCGGCGTGATCTCCTTCGGCCAAAGCTACCGTCTCGACCAACAACGCACCGAGCGCCACCTCGAATTTGTCGAGACCCTCCAACTCACCCGAGGCAAGCACCTCGTCAGCATGGGCTTCAGTACTCACCTCGTTCAATTCAATGCCAGCATCGCAAACCGCTTCCATGGCATTCAGGTTTATCCCTCGCTCGAAGCATATCTTGAGGGTCGACCTGATCTCACCATTCAGGCCTTCGGCGACCCCCGTACCCGCTTCAACACAACCCCCATCGGCTTCTGGCTCCACGATCGCTGGCAAATCGCCCCCGGCTTAAGTCTCGAAGCCGGCCTTCGTTATGACCGTCAGTGGCTCCCTCAGCCAATCCCCGAAACCAGTCGCAATCTCGCTCCTCGCCTTGGACTCGCCTGGCATCCCGGCAGCACCTCTGCCTGGGTCTTCCGCCTGGGCACCGGCCTCTTCTACGATCGCTACCCGCTCGGCTACCTCAACGATGCAATCCAGAAAAATGGCATCCAGGCCTGGGAGATCTATCAGGTCGGGAGCAGACCTCAAACCATCCGCACCGCCTATCGTCCCGCGCCAAACTTCCTCAGTACCTACGGCCGCAAGTTCACGGCTGGTCTAGAACGCAAGATCGATCGCGACACCACCTTCAGTGCCGAATACAGCAACGTCCGCGGCATCCACCTCCCCCGCACTCGCAATGCGGCTCTAACTATCCCTCCCCAATACCACCTCGAACAAACTGCCGTCTCCCAATACCAAGGCATCGCCCTCACTCTCAATCGCAGGCTCTCAGACGACCTCACCTACCTCTTCAGCTACAACCTCGGAAGCACTAAAGACGACGCCTCCGACTACGACGAACAACCACTCAACCCCGCCAATCTCCGTCAGGATTGGGCCTACTCTCGTCAACACCAGAAGCATCGCTTCACCGCGAGCGGCCTCTACGAACTGCCCACCCGCATCACCCTCGCGCCCGTCTTTCAGTGGGGCAGCCGCCGTCCCCTCAATCCGCTTCTCACCACCGACGTCTACCGCACCGGTGCCTTCCCCATATCTGCCCGTCCGATCGGCACAGCCCGCAATAGCCAATGGATTCCCTCCACTGCGTCTCTCGATCTCCGCATCATGAAGACCATCCCGATGCTGAACGAACGCGCCCGCCTCCAATTCGGCATCGAGTCTTTCAACCTCTTGAACCATACCAACAGACTCCGTGTCAGCCCCTACCTCACCAACACCTTCGGTGCTCTAGTGGAAGCCCAAAACCCCCGTCAGATCCAACTCATGATCCAGTTCGAATACTGATCCAGGCAAATTGCAAGAGAAAGAATATGACATAATAGTTGCAGGAGCAAGACTTGATGCAACCCCTCATTTTCAGCGATGCTTCCGAACGCACCCGCTCTCAAGCCGCCCGCCAAACTCTCACTGAGGCGACCCTAAAAGCTTCAGCCCTCCTTCAGGTCTCGCAAGCAGAGCTTGCAAGAATCCTCGGCCTCAGCCCTGCCAGTATCTCCCGCATGGGATCTGGTCGCTACCTCCTCGATCCTGACTCCAAAGAATGGCAACTTGCCGCGCTCTTCATTCGCCTCTTCAGGTCGCTCGATTCCATCACCGGAGGCAACGACGATCTGTCCCGCCAGTGGCTGCGTAATCACAATACCGCTTTCGCTGCTGCACCTGCCAGCCTGCTAAGCGAAATCACCGGCCTCGTCACTGTAGTTCAATATCTCGATGCTTCCCGCGCCATCGTCTAAACAAATCGCCGCCGCCCGAAGCGAACGCACCTTCAAATCCTGGCGAGCCGTGGAAGCGCAGCACGTCGTATCCACCCTTCGTCTGACCAACAACGATCCTGACAGCCAGGAACTCCTCGAGCGCATCCTCGAAGAAAGCAAACCCGCTCTCCCATCGAGTACACACAAGCTCCACTATCTGTTAGCCACACCCTTTCGCTACCCTCCCTCAAAACACGGTTCCCGCTTCCGCCTCTGGCCCGACCCGGGCGTCCTTTACTCTGCCACCCACCGACGCACAGCCTGTGCCGAGATGGGCTATTGGCGTTGCCAATTCCTGCGCGATAGCCCCGGCCTTACTTCGATCCCGGCCGCAGCCCAAACTCTCTTCCAAATGGGAGCCACCGGGCAGGGAATTGACCTGACGGCGAGCCCTCTCAAGAAATGGCAACCACTCTGGACCCACCCCGGCTCTTACATCGCCACCCAGTCTTTAGCCCGTGAGGCTCGCACCCTCGACACGCACTGGATCGCTTATCAATCCGTCCGCGACCCTGAATCAGGCCTTTGCTACGCCATCCTCAACCCCAGTGCCCTCCGCCCTCGTCAACCTCTCGCTCGTGAAACCTGGTATCTCACTGTGACAACCGGAAATGCCATCTGGCAACGCGAGCGCGAGCGCTTCGTCTTCACCTTTCTGTAGCAAGTTTTGGCTCAGGCAAGCACTGGCTTCACTACCTGGCCATGCACATCGGTCAAGCGGAAGTCTCGCCCCGCATACCGGAACGTAAACTTCTCATGGTCAAACCCAAGCAGATGCAGTAGCGTCGCATGCAGGTCATGCACATGCACTCGATTCTCCACTGACCGGAATCCAAATTCATCCGTTGCCCCGTACACCGTCCCACCTTTCACTCCACCCCCGGCCATCCAGATCGAGAATCCGTAGGAATTGTGATCGCGACCAGCCGTGCCGGTATTCGATCCAAAAGACGGCAACTCCACCACAGGCGTGCGTCCGAATTCTCCACCCCAAATCACCAGCGTGTCCTCGAGCATTCCGCGTTGCTTCAAATCTGTCAGCAGCGCCGCGATCGGCTGATCCGATTCCTGTCCTAGTCGCTTGACGCGCTTCGCCACGTCATCATGTGTATCCCAGGGCTGTCCTGCGCCATGCCACACCTGCACTACCCGCACACCCTTCTCAAGTAATCGCCGCGCCATCAGCATCTGGCGCCCATGCAACGTATCGCCATACATGTCGCGAATGTGTTGCGGCTCCTTCGACAAATCGAACACGTCTTCTGCTTCCATCTGCATCCGGAACGCCAACTCAAACGACTGTACCCGCGCCTCCAGCGCTTCATCTTCTGAGCGCGTCTTCTGATGCTCCTTGTTCATGGCAGCCAGTAAGTCCAACTGCTTCTGTTGCTCGCCTCTTTGTGTCAACTTGTTCTGAACATCCCCCAACAGCTTGTCCAATGCTGTTTCCCGCGTGTCGATGTGAGTTCCCTGATAAGCTCCCGGCAGAAACGCGGACTTCCAGTTTTGTGCTCCGCGAATCGGCAAGCCTCCAGGGCACAGCGAAATGAATCCAGGCAGATTCTGATTCTCCGAACCGAGTCCGTAAACCACCCACGATCCAAAACTCGGACGGCTTTGCTGTTGCGCGCCGCAATTCATCATCATCAGCGAAGGCTCGTGATTCGGCACGTCCGTATGCATCGACCGGATCACGCACATTTCATCGGCGTGTTGCCCAACCTTGGCAAACACCTCACTCACCTCAATGCCGCTCTGGCCGTACTTGCGAAATTCAAATGGCGAAGGCAGCGCCGTCCCGGTCTTGCGCTCGGTTCTCAGGTGCACCGGCAACGCTTGCCCCGCGTACTTTGCCAGCGCCGGCTTCGGATCAAACGTATCCATCTGCGAAGGGCCGCCATTGGCGAAGATATGAATCACCCGCTTGGCCTTGCCAGGGAACTGCGGCTTGTGGGGCGTCAGCGGCCCCGCCAGGCCAGACTGCTCCAGCACTCCAGCCAATCCCAACATCCCCATGCCATTTCCAGCACGGCGAAAGAGTTCACGACGGTTTAATAGATTCATATTGGTTAGTCCAGGAATGCGAATTCATTGGTCAATAGCAGGATCTGCGCCAGTTGTTCTCGAGGTGTCAGCGGACGGATCCACGGCCCGGCAAAGTCTTTCTGCGCGTCCCATTTCTGTTCACCGGCAACGATCGCCGGGCTCCACGCAAAGCGATCCGCCTCATAGTCGAGAATCGAATCCACGACAAAGTCGATCGTCTCTCCCCGCTCTACGGCGATGCCTTTCAGCTCAGTTGCTACACCCGGATTCGCCACATAGCTGAGGCCGTCCGCAGGCGGCGGTGGGTTCTCTACCCGCCACTGCCCCAGCACGCCTTTGCGGCTCGATATCACCCAGCCCCGAATTCCATTGCTCATTTTGAAGCGCTGCTGCAACGCTCCCACTGACAACACCAGTCTGCCCTGCACATCCATCAATCCATCGACAGGAGCAATCCAGCGCCGCACCACAACTCGCGACAAATCATCTCCTGGCGATCCGCCGTTGGCTGTCAACTCTGCCACACCAGTCTTTGCGTCCACTCCTCCCGAGGCGCTTCTCCATTCCTCACCCGTGAAAAAACGAAACGCCTCAAAGCTGCTCACTTTCCCCTTCTCGATGTCGAGACTCGCCGTTCCATAGCTCCACGGCCCCGGGTCTGGTCTTGCCTGCGGTTGTGAGAGCGCATTCCAGAAAGGCATCCCCTGCTCTAACTCCTTCTGCGTTGCCTCCCGGCCCAAGGCCAATCGATACAGGTCCCTCAGATCCTTCGCCCGTGCCGCAAGGCCCTGCGCCATCTCCCCGACAAACGGGCTATTCAACAGAAAGAGTCCCTGCTGCGGAACCGTCGTTTGATATC
>CAZZGS010000406.1:0-4753 GCA_964653845.1 uncultured Bryobacter sp. | reverse complement strand
TCGGTGACAAACACTTCGCCGTGCTGGAAGGGGCTCATGGTGCCGGGGTCGACGTTGAGGTAGGGATCGAATTTCTGCATGGCGACGCGGAGGCCACGGCTTTCAAGCAGACAGCCAATAGACGCGGCGGAGATGCCTTTTCCTAGAGAAGAGACTACGCCGCCGGTCACAAAAATGTACTTAGCCATTTTGAAGAAGGTTCCCCTGAGAGATGAGTTGATTGACACGTTCTAGGTCTTCGGGTGTGTCGACGCCGAGAGACTCATATTGCGTTTCGATGACGCGAATGCGGTGGCCGTTTTCGAGTGCACGAAGCTGTTCTAGAGACTCAGCGCGTTCGAGTGGGCCGACCGGCATCGCCGAGTAGCCGAGCAAGAAATCCTTGCGATAAACGTAAAGGCCGATGTGTTTGAAGTAGGCTTCGTTGACGCCGCGATTGTAAGGTATAGGGCAGCGTGAGAAGTAGATGGCGTCGCCGGAAAAGCCAGTCACAACCTTGACGCAATTGGGATTGGTGATTTCGCTGGGAACGTCGATCCGTCGCTTTAGGGTAGACATGACGAGGGAGGGGTCGTCGATGAGGGCTTGCGTAGCGAGGTCGATGGCGGCGGGGTCGATTAAGGGTTCGTCACCTTGAATGTTGACGATAATGTCGCAGGGTTGGTTGGCGGCAGCTTCAGAAACACGGTCGGTGCCGGAGAGGTGATGGGGGCTGGTCATGACCACCTCTGCGCCGAAGGCGAGGGAGGCGTCAAAGATACGCTGGTCGTCGGTGGCGATCAGGACCCGGGTCAAGGTGGTTGCCCGGCTCGCTTTTTCCCAAACATGCTGCAATATTGGCTTGTTTTTAAGGGTGACGAGGGCTTTACCGGGAAATCGGCTTGAGAGGAAGCGGGCAGGAATTACGCCAAGGACGCTTGGTGGAGCGCTTGCGAGCGGCACATACAAAAATAACATGTGGCGGTTGGATTTTGGGGCGCATTTTCGACATTTCTATCGCCGCATGGTTTCTGGAAGGCTAAACCAAATCATGGCTGCCAGAACGAAGCTTATACTGGCCAGACTCATGACTGCTGCAAGGCCGAAGGATTCAGCCAGAGGTGCGGTGATAAGCGGCGCGGTCATGCTAACGATGCGCCCCCAGTTGAAAATCGAAGCTGCCGTGGAGCGAAGATGCGGTGGATATAACTCTGACAACCAGGGTCCCCACACGACGCTCGCCGAAAGTGCAATGCCATAAAGTGCACCTGTCACCTTTAATAGTTCTACTGGCATGGCAACGAAGAGATAGACCGGAATGATTGCCGCCGCTATCAGAAAGCCAATAGCAGCAGAGCGGCGGCCGAAACGGTCGCCCACCCACCCCCAGATCAAGCCACCAGCTGCTGCACCGATAAACTGCCAGCCCAGCACATCCCCGATTACGCCATCGGCGATCTTCCGCTCGTTTTTCAGATACGTGGTTGCCCAGCCGGTGAATGCTTGATAGGCAAAGAAGTTCAGGCCTGTCATTGCGGCGAGACGGACCGTGCGCCATACGGATCCGGGACGGAAGAGTTCGGTGATGGGAAGTTTTGATTGAGCGGTAGTTTGTCCATCGGCGTTGCCGTCTGCTGGAATCAAGCGGCGGTCGTCTGGAATTAAAGCGAAAGCGAATGGTGCCAGAAGCACAGGCGCCAGGCCAGCCCAAAGCAGGATCGTCCAGTCATAACCGGCGCGGAAAATCGCAGCCGACAGAAAACCCAAAGCAGAAACGGCGAGGTTGTAGGTGCCCATTACGAAACCGGCGATCATCCCGCGAGTTTCGCGTGCAAAGAGCCCGGAATAGATTCCGACTGCAATTGGAAACATCGAACCCATGAAGAAGCCCAGATAGATGCGTTGTCCGACCAATTGCCAATAGCTGGCAACGGCGAGGCCAGCCAGCAAACCGCTGCCGTAGCCGAGCATCGAAATTACCAGGGCATTGCGCCGTCCCATTTTGTCCGCCACCTGACCCATGATGATGGCCCCTGCGATTGCGCCAATGGACTGCACTGTATAGAGCGATCCGGACTGTGTGAGCGATAGCGCAAGGCTGTCACGAATATAGGGCCGAAGGATATCGACGGTGTTCCAGGACCAGGCGTAAAAGAAGTAACCGGCAAGGAGAAAGATCAGTGAGATTGCGCGGCGGGAGAGCGGGATGTCACGAGCATCGAGGAGCGCTAGCGTTGCCATTCAGCGAGCCGATCCCAGACATTGACGCCGATCTGATCGAGCAGATCGAGCATGTCTATGAAGACCCAGTTCTCAGACAGGAGCCCCTGATCGCAGCGCCAGAAATCCATGACTCGCATTGTGATTCTCTTGCCAGTTGCCGGTAGGCCAAGCCAGCCTGAGCCGCTGTGCGTGGCATTGATGCTGGGCCAGCCGGTGGAGGCGACGTATGGCCCGTCGCCGATGCGGCACTTGTGATTCCCACCGACTCGATCTGGGAAGGCGGCGAGGAATGGGCGTTGGTGGGCGCGTTCGTAGTCCACGTGACCTCTTGCGCTGCCGATGCCTCCGGGGCCGTACCACTGGAATTGCGGAGTCCAAAAGCGGTGCATGCCCATGCTGGTGAGAGATTTGCCGTCGTACTGCATTAAGCCGGCAATCATGGCTTCAACCTGCTTTAGACTGGCCTCTGATTCTTGCGGATCTGCGTTGGGGCGGATCAACCCATCTTGCGCCGAAGGTGCAGGCGAGCAAATCGCGCCAAGAGGCGGCGCTAGAGGCCATTGGCCTGTTTCAATCATCAGCCTGACGAGATCGAGAATGACAAACGACTCTACTACTCGCCCAGATTCCATCCGGTCGAACCAGCCATAGCGCAGCCACTGCGGCCGCCCTGTTGGATGAAGGCCAAAAAGTGGTTTTGAGAAATGCCCGATGAAGTAGCCAGTGGAAGCGAACCATTCGTTGTCTCGGAAGTTGCCAGAGAGCAGGATTTCGGTTCGGCGTTCGAGGTCTGGGAATGACGACAAGAGTGGTTGCCAGAAGGCGGTATTGATGGCGTCATGGCCGACCACAGTACCTATTGGAGCTGAGGCATTCAATATCAGGTCTTCGTTGTGAAGCGATTTCTGCAGTCCATTGCATTCAGAGATTTGGCGCAGGTAGTTCGACATCAAACTACGATATCGCAGGGGGCTGATAGCATGGGCCGGTGAGTCGTATTCCAAATGTGGGTGGCCGCGATATTGGCGACATTCTTGCTCCTCAAGGACCACGCCGGCAGAGCCTGCCCGGATTTGGTGCTGAGTACAGCGACATCGTGGATTACATTCTGAGATGCACTCATCGCATCTGGGAGCAAAAGGATGTCGGTTTGATCGCGACGCACTACTCGCCGGATGTGCGCATCCACACTATGACTGGACCTGTGGATGGTGTCGGGGGAGTGATCGCGAATACCGCCAGAACGCTTTCTGCCTTTCCTGATCGCACGCTTACGGGTGAGGCCGTGATCTGGAAGGATCTTGGAGAGGGAGCGTATCTGTCTTCCCATCGCATTGCGAGTTCTGCCACGAACCTGGGGGCTTCGGAACTGGGTCCCGCGACGGGTAAGCGTATTGGCTTCACTACTATCGCTGATTGCGTGTGCCGCGAGAATCGAATTGTTGAGGAATGGCTGGTACGCGACTACAGCGCAATGGCACTTGGCTTGGGCTATCATCCTCGCGCCGTTGCTCGCGGGCAGGCGGAGGTGGATCGTATCAACGGACCAGCACTGTGGCGAGTTGCGGCGATGGATCGAGTGTTGAGTGCCCCTCGCACGTCCTTTCCGGCTGGTGCAATGCCTGAGGCTAGTCGTGAGCCTGAGAGCTTCGCTCGCGAGTTGTTGGACACGGTTGTGAATCATCGACGCTTTGGTGTTGTGCGGGATTGCTATTCGCCCGCTGCCCACTGGCATGGGCCGGGTACGCGCCGGCTTTATGGCTGGGGCGAGATCACTGGGTGGTTCACGGCGCTGATCGGCTCCTTCGGGGATGCCCGTCTGCTTGTGGAAGATGTTTCGTCGATTGAAGACGATGGAGTGCAAGCTATCGCGGTGCGTTGGTCTCTTGCCGGGACTCATGATGGACGGGCTCTTTACGGGGCCCCTTCACAAAAGAAAGTCTATGTTCTGGGTGTCAGTCACTGGCGCTTGCGCGGGGGCTTCATTGTTGAGGAGACCACTGTGTTCGACGAAGTTGCCTTGCTTCGTCAAATCGAGGGGGGACTATGAGCGCGCTCGCTGATCTTGAAGTGGCATTGCGGAGCAGGCGCGCTTATGCGGAAGTGGCGGACAGTCATGCCCAGTGTTCTAGCGTTGAAGACAGCTTGGGGCTAGTTAAGGGCAGAGATCAGATTCTGGCTGGGTGGGTGGCAATAGGGCCGCAGGAAGTCTCCGTTCATCTTGATCTTGGCTCTATGATTGCCTTCGGGGTGAAGGCTGAGGAGCGGAGTTGGTTGGGCCACCGTTGGGTTGAGTGGCAGGATGGCCGGATCATCCGTGAAGTGCTGGTTGAAGATAGTGGCCGAAGCCGGAGTGCTGCCGCTGAACATGCCCCACTGGGGGAGTTGCGGGCCGGTCAAGGGCAATTTTCGGCGGGCTCAAGCGCCATCCTTCCGCCCGAGTTTCCCGACGAAGCTCGGGCGCTTGCCGACTGGTTGCAGACTGCCTGGAATGGCAGGGCTATCGACCAGTTTGCCGAGGACTGGTTGCAACATCTGTTAGAACTTGCTC
>CAZZGS010000405.1:0-4778 GCA_964653845.1 uncultured Bryobacter sp. | reverse complement strand
CTGGATCGAGAGATGTGCGAAGCGATCGTTGCAGCTTGCGAGACTGCCGAGGCTGACGATTCGCTTGGCGCCATCTACTGGCGTAGCATCGGCCCTGTCTTTTGCTCTGGAATGGATTTGGATGAGGCAAGCTCGGCTGATGCGGTGGAACTGACTGCAATCCATAGCCGCTTGTTTTCACTTGGTGCCCGGCTAACTAAGCCGATTGTTTGCGCCGTCCAAGGGCCTGCGCTGGCCGGTGGCTTGGGATTGGTGGCCAACGCTCATGTTGCGATTGCGGTGCATGGCACCACCTTCGGCTTGACTGAAATCCGAATCGGTATGTGGCCCTTTGCGATCTATCGAGCCGTGGAGATGGCGCTGGGCTCGCGGCGCGCACTGGAACTGACGCTCTCAAGTAAGATTTTCAATACGCCAGAGGCTTTGGCCTGGGGCTTGGTTCAGGAGGTTGTGCCACCGTTCGAGCTGGAAGAGCGCGGTGAGACTATCGCCCTTGCACTTGCCAATGCCCCGACCGATACCGTTCGTCGTGGAATGGCTTTTGTTCACCAAAGCCGTTCGCTGGATGCGGCTTCAGCGATGTCTCTTGCGCTGGATACGCGCGCCGATAATTTCAAGAGTCTTGATTTCGAAGAAGGCGTGAGGGCCTTTCGTGAAAAGCGCGCCCCGCGCTGGCCGTCTCATCCCTAAACTCCGATGCTCGATTACATAAGCCCTGTCACCCTCGTAGAGTGGGTTGAGAATACCGCTCCTTTCCTTTTTGTCGATCCGACTCCGCCGCCTGCCAAGCGCCTCATTGATCTCGATTTCGTCGATATTCTGCGCTTGGTTCGCCAAGGATACGTTTGGCCCGAAACGCTGACCGAGTACGTAGAAGACTATTTCGCCCTTTGCCTGTCTGCCCATCACTCAACCGTGGCGACATTCATCCCTACGGATGTCGATTCGAAAATTCGTGGGCTGCTCTGGAAAGACAGCAAGGAGCCAGAGTCGCACCGGCGCATGTTTGAGTTCGCCTTGCGAGCGATGAAGTGGCCGCTGGAGAATGTGTCGCGCCGGTACACGCAGGTGGCCGGGCTTGGGCCTGTGTCAGGACACAATGGAGAACAGCTGAGTGTGCTGATGGGGGCTCTGCAAGCTTTTCTCAAGAATGACGACGCCGAGTTTGTCGCCAAGGCCCGGGCTGCGATCGACGAAGAACTGCGCCGCGAGGCTATCGAGTTTGTTACTGCGATCGAGACCAAGGGGCTTGAGCTTGACGCTCTGCGTATTGTGGCTTCGATCACCCACAACGTAGGCGACATTGATCAGGGGCTTTCCTATTGGTCCAAGCACGAGATGTATAACGATGTCCGGGTAGACTACGGGCGGCTGGCGCATGAGAACGTCAAACCGTTTGGCGGAGTCTTTGCCCATGCGGCGAAAATTTATAAGCGCGTGATGTCGGCCGAAGGCCATCGGCACTATCCCTTGCGTTCGATTCGTGGCTTGCGACAAAGCCCGGATCTGCTTCTGCCGCTGGGTCCTTTCTTTGACGAGTGGGGCGCAATTGTTGCCACGCACCCTGTCGTCAACGATGAGACACGCGCGGAGACGCTTGGGGCAATCATTACCGGCTCACGCAAGATCGCCGGGCAGAAGGGCTACTTCAGGGCGATTCGCGGGATGCAGGACGCACTAGGGCAATCGAAGATTCAGGCGCTCCTGGTAAAGCTGCCCAATTCCGTGCGTAAGGATTATGAAGATGCTGAGCTACGCAAGGCCGTGGCGATCTCGCGTGAGAGCTTCGAATCGAGCCTGAAGAAGGCCTTGCACGCTGCCCTCTAGCGATAGGCCGGAATGCCGGTGACGGCTTCGCCGATGACGAGCGTGTGGATATGATCTGTGCCTTCGTAGGTTTTGACGCTTTCGAGGTTCGCCATATGGCGCATGACCGGATACTCTTCCATAATCCCGTTGGCGCCCAAAAGATCGCGACTGGTACGCGCGCAATCGAGAGCAATTGCGACATTGTTGCGTTTGAGCATGGATACCTGCTCGGGCTTCAGACGGCCCTGATCCTTGAGCCTGCCGCAGTGCAATGCCAGTAACTGTGCCTTGGAGATCTCGGTAATCATGTCAGCGAGTTTTTCCTGAACCAGTTGGTGTGAGGCGATGGGCCTCTGATCGAATTGACGTCGCGTGATGGTGTACTGTCTTGCGGTTTCAAAGCAGTCGAGGGCAGCGCCGATGACGCCCCAGCCGATGCCGTAGCGAGCTTGTGTCAGACATTGCAGTGCGGCCTTCAGGCCCTTGGCCTCAGGCAACACGTGGCTCGCCGGGACGTGGCAATCCTGGAATGAGAGACTCGAAGTCACCGAGGCCCGCATCGACATCTTGCCGTGCAGGTCGCTGGTGGAAAAACCCTTCATTCCTCGCTCGACCAGGAAGCCCTGAATTCCTTGTGGAGTTCTTGCCCAAACGACATTGATGTCGGCAAAGCCACCGTTGGTGATCCAGGTCTTTTCGCCGTTGAGAATCCAGCCGTTACCATCGGGCTCTGCCCGCGTGAGCATGCCCGATGGATTGGAGCCGAACTCAGGTTCGGTGAGCCCAAAGGCTCCCACCAATTTCCCTTTAGCCAGTTCCGGTAGCCAGCGGCTCTTCTGCTCTTCACTGCCAAACTTGTGGATCGGGAACATCACCAGTGCGCCCTGCACGCTCGCAAAGCTGCGGATGCCGGAATCACAGTGTTCGAGCTCTTGCATGATCAGGCCGTAATCGACATTCGACATTCCGGCGCAGCCGTAACCTTCGAGATTTGCACCGAGAAAGCCCATTTCTCCAAAGGCCGGAATCAATGATTTCGGGAACTCGCCCCTGGCATAAGCTTCGCGAATCAGTGGTTGAATTTGTTCGGTAACAAAACGGCGGGCCGAGGCCCTGACCAGCTTTTCTTCATCACTCAACTGAGAGTCGATATCGAGATAGTCTGCCGGAGAGATTGAGCTGCTCATGACATCTTCATTCTGATGTATTGTTCGAGGCGATTGAGTGCTTCATTGAAGTTGAGACGCCCCAAGCCAACACGGAGGTGGTCTTCTCCGGCTTCATACACTTTTGAAGGCAACAGCATGACGCCCCCTTCGTCGACCAATCGCTCGCAAAAGGCGGATGTATTGCCCGCCAGCCAACGCGGAAAGCAGATGGGGCCGGCCTTGGCTGGGCGTGCTGCCAGCACGTGCGTGTGGCGCGCGAGGAAGTCTTCCCATATCGGAAGATTCGCGGAGATGATGTCGCGACAACGTTTTCGAAGTAGCGCACCGCTCTTCATCGCGATGATCGAAAGCCGCTCTGTTGGCGCGCTGGCGCAGATGGTTGTGTAGTCTTTGTAGCGCTGGATTGCGGCGAGCAATTCTTTGTCTTGAGTAGTGACCCAACCACAACGTAGACCGGCGAGGCCGTAGGCCTTCGAGAGGCCCGCGATCGAAATGCCTTTGGCGTATTCGGAAGCTGCGGGGTTGAGGGAAACTCCGTCCGGCTCGAGGCCCCGGTACATCTCGTCCGAGATCAGCCAGCAGCCGCTTCGCTCGGCCAACTGGCACACTTGTGCCCATTCCTCTGCTGTAAGTTGCGCCCCTGTAGGATTGTGCGGAAAGTTTACGACCAGCGCCTTGAGCCCGTCGAGCTTTAAATCGGAGGGGTCAAAGTGCCAACCTTCGGTGCTTTCTTTAGGGGACCATCGCTGCACGTGGCACCCCATGTCTGCCGCGATTTCATAGAGCGATTGGTAGCCCGGGCAGGTTGCGACGATCTTGTCTCCCGGCTTGAGCAATGCGCGCATCGTCAGGTAAATCGCTTCTTCCGGGACTGCAGTGATTACATCGCTGGAATCGATGCCTTCGTAATCCTTTGCGATCAGGCTGCGCAATTCCGGGTGGCCTGCCGTCTCGGTGTAGCCCAGTTTCATTGAGCCCCATGCAGCCAGATCTTCAACGCTTGCATAAGCGAGCAACTCCGGGATCGTGAGCGATTCACAGTCTGAGCTAGCCAGATGCAAGGCGGGCTTGAATTCGTATTGGGCAAAAAAACGCTCCAGCAGGAAAGGGCGCAAGGTCATGGATTTAGGATGGCGCAAAAAGTGTGCGAATAATTGCCGGGTTGCGGCACTACATCCTTGCACTCCGATGTTTGGAATTACCCGACTTGCCGCTCTGGCTTGTGCGCTTGGTCTTTACGGCCAAAACGCAGGCCAGCAACCGCTCGACCAGGCTTATGCCCATTTGAAGGCAGCGCGTCTGGACGAAGCCCGTCTTGCGTTTGAGTCCGCTTTGGGGCTTGCGCCAGATCATGTCAATGCTCGTCTTGACTATGCGTACCTGCTCTTGCGCCAAGGCGAAACAGTTGCAGGGCGCGATCAAGTCAAGATGGTGCTGAATTCTCGCTCCGACGATGAACGTCTTTCTCTTGAGTATGCGTATCTTGCCTACGAGACTGGCAAGCGGGCCGAAGCTTTCGAAGTCTTCCTGCGCTTGCAGCATGCGAAAGATGAAGTCATCCGCAAGCAGGCGACTGAGACCTGGACTCGCCTTGATGCCGACCTGCGAGCCAGCATCGCGCGATGGACAGAGGCTGCCGCCAAGACTCCAGACAGCTATAGCGTTCACGAAGAGCTTGCACGTCATTTGGAAGACCGTAACGACTGGGTGGATGCCGCTGCGGAGTACCGGGTTGCCTTCGGGCTCAAGCCTGACAAGCGTCGCTTTCTGCTCGATATCGCCCGCGTGGAGCACAACGCT
>CAZZGS010000404.1:0-4781 GCA_964653845.1 uncultured Bryobacter sp. | reverse complement strand
CTCATTGGCTCAGTCCCCAACCCCAGCCCGCCAACCACTCCCAGCGCCGCCACTCCACTCCACCACCGACGCGTAGCGGGCACAAAGAACAATCCGCTCCAGGCCAACACTCCCAGTGCCAGACTCGCCTGATCCTCCACCCCGGGGCGCCCCCTGCGGCCTCCCTCTGTCACCACCCGGATCCCGTCCAAACGAGGCACAACCGCCACCACCTTCGCCGGCCATCTCCTTGCAAACGACACCACCCCGGTCGCCAAATAAATGCACACAAGTAGCCAACAAATTCTGCCACCGGCGCGCCCCGCCATGCGTATTACTAACAGAGCTATGCGCATCATCTCTTTCTTGCTCATTCTAAGCTGTCAGGCCCAGGACAACGCCGCCGAGATCATGGCCAAGGTCGCTACCAATCTCGAACAGGGCAGCGAACTCCGCAAATCCTACGTCTATACGCAGAAGATCCTGACGCGGCTGCTTCGGACAAACTCCAAACTCGCTCGTGAAGAACGCCGTGAGTACTCAGTCACTCCCGAAGGCAATTCCACAAATAAAAAGCTGATTCACTTCGAAGGCCAATATGAAAAAGGCAAGAAGCTAGTTCCGTATACCGAACCCGGCTTTCGCTACAAAGGCCTCGATATCGACGGCGACCTAATTGAAGACCTCGCCGACGACCTCATCGCCGACAAGGATTCCAAAGATGGAATCGACATGGACCTCTTCCCCTTCCTGCCCAAAGACTTGCCAAAGTACAATTTCAAACTCCTCGGCACCGAGACCTACCGGGGACGCCCCGTCTTTCGAGTTGCCTTCGAAGGAACTTGGGGCGGGGAAGTGCTCATCGACTTCGAAGACCTCCATCCAATCTCGATCCAGACCAAGCTTAACTTCAAGATGCCAATGGCCGTCAAAGTAATGCTAGGTACCAACATTCGCCAAACCGGCTTTTCGCTTACCTACACCCGAATCGCCCCCGGAGTCTGGTTCCCAGCCACTTACGGGACAGAGATGCGACTCGACGTCCTCTTCGGCTACAAGCGCGTCATCACGATGTCGATGGAATCCTCCAACTTCAAAAAGACGTCCATCGCTTCCGCTATCACTTTTGAGGAAGTAAAGTAAGTTTGCGCACCAGACTAAGTCACCAGGACATAAGCCCGCACAGGGAACGTCGCCCCACCCACCCAGGCAATCGGTGCTGCATGAATGTAGCCGCCCTCCTTGGGCAAAGCGCTCAAATTGGTCATGTGCTCGCAAATGGGAACCCCCGCCCCCAGCAACGTAGTATGCGCCGGCCGGCGCAAATCCTCCAGCGAATCTATGTTCACCGAATCAATCCCTGCAAACACAGCGCCCCCATCGAGCAAGGCCTTACAAGCCTCCTCCGTCAAGTGCGGGTTCTGGCCAAAGTAAGCATCGGTTCGCCAATGACGCGACCACTCCGTACGAACCACCACCGCCCGCCCCGCCATCTTCAACCCGCGAAACAAAGCCGGCCCAATCGAAACGACATCAAGAGCATCCACTACCAACAACGGTACATGCGCAAGTTTCTCAAGCGACAACCCAGCCAAATCCGTCCCCCCGCGATACCGGTGGATCGGTGCATCGACATAAGTCCCTGTATTCCCGCAGCAATGGAGAGAAGCGATATAGAACTCGCTCAATCCCCCATACCGCCCCGAATCATAATCGATAATCACCTCAGCCCGAGGCTCCGGCAAGCCCGGATATGTCTTCATCCCCATCTCGATCTTGTGACTTACTTCAATACGTTGCATAAGTTATAGGATAGAAGAATGTCACCGATCATTCTTTTGATCGCGATAGCCCAGTCGCCTGCCTCCACCTGCGACCCACACCCGCTCATCCAACAGGCCGATTTTCCAATGGACGTGCGCTACTCAAGAGCTGCTCACAACGAAAAGGTCGAGCAGGTGCTGGCGAAGATCCCCAAGACCGCCTACGATGAAGCTTTCAGCCTCTACGGCAAACAAACTCCCGCTACCCGCGACCTACTGAATAAAATCCTCAAAGAGAATCCAAATCACGGGCAAGCCCTCCTGCTCCGTGCCCGTATCGCGTCCAGCCAAAGCTTCCGGGATCTCAATCAAGCCAAGTCCGACATCGCTCAATTCCACAAGGCATGTCCCAAGAGCTATGTAACCATCTTTGAACTTGCAGCCGTCCCGGATTCAACCTGGCTCCTGCAGGAGGCGGCCACCCTGCGCAGCCAGCTCAAAGACCGCACGGGGCAGCGCGAAGCCATTGCCTACCCAGTTCTATGGCACTGGGAGCGCACAGCCCTCCGCAGCGATCAGCAGGAAGAAACGCGCAAGCTTTGGGCGCAGGACATCGAACATCTTCGCAACGAAAAGTTCCCCCGCACTGCCTCCTGGCTTGGTGCCATCCGCAACATGGAATTCAACCTCGAACGCAAATTCGAATGGCTCCCTGCGGATTTCGCGGTCCATCATCCCCACTCCGCGCCTTCGTTTTATCCCGAAATCCAGGCCATCCAAGATCTGGGCCCAACAGAAACAGCCTTTCTTCGCTTTGCACAACAAGCCAAGCGCTACCCTGCATCCACTGCCGTCGCTTCCTACTGGCAAGGGCCCGCCAGGAAGAAGCTCGAGCAACTCCCCGATGCTTATCTCGCCATGAAGTCCGCGATGGATCTCGATCCAGACTCTTTCAGATCTTCGCCGCCAATCCAGATCAACAGGCAGAAGACCTGGTCCGCCGCAAGCTCCGGTTCGATCTTGTTCCGTCGTTCATCTTCGCGGGCCTTGAATCTATTCAACGCGAAACACAATCTGACAGATTTACCGACATCTACCCAAACAGCGATAAGGCCCTGACAGAACGCTACAATTTCTGGTACCTCGACGCTTACTTACCTCTGATCGAAGCCTACGCTCAGATCAACAAGCCCAACGAAGCTCTCGACGTACTTTCTCAGGCGCAAACAATTCTCACTCGCTCTCGCCCTCCCGCAAACGCGTCGTTGGAAGACCGCAATCGCCACCTCCGCATGGAAGCAAACTTCTGGAGAGTAAAAGGCATCCTCGCTGCCGCTAGAGGCAAAAACTTCGACGCCCTCATCGCTTACCGCAAGTCAATGGCAAGCCTTCCGCCCCGCTCCAGCCGCCCCGATGAGCGCGATGAAGTCATGGCTAGTGCCCGCTCGATAGCCAAACAACTCGGAGCTACCGAAGAAGCCTGGAACGACTGGGAAGCCAAACAACCGCTCGACACCTTCCGCGCCGGCGTAGGTGGCGACAACGCTTGGAAGACCCTCGCCCTCAAGCAACCCGATCTGAAGATCAAAGACATGCAAGGCCGGGAATATACTCCAGCGCAACTTGCGACCAAGCGCACCTTCGTCAACCTCTGGGCCACTTGGTGCGGGCCATGCCGCGCCGAGCTCCCCTACCTCGAAAAGCTAAGCAACCAACTCAAAGACCGCGAAGACATCGCCGTCATCGCCCTCAACGTAGACGAAGAGGCAACCCTCGTTGAGCCGTTCCTGAAGAGCTTTAACTTCACCTTCGCAAACAATCTGGCTCAAGCCTACGCCTACACCATGCTTCCCGTAATGGCCATCCCTGCGAACTACATCCTCACTCCAGCCGAAACGAAAGCGTTCTATGAAGAAACAGAAGGCGATGCCTGGGTGAAAACAGTCTTAGCGCAATTGATGAAACCCTAATTCCAGGGCTGAAACCGGCACCCCACCCCTGGGAACAAATTCCTTTGGGTCACGATTTCCTTCGGTTTCTCAGGGTCGGGCTCATAGGCTTCAACAACTCCATAACGATAGCGTTCCGCCCATTTCGATTTTGGATACTTCAACTGCAAAATCCGCCAGACGCGCGCTGCAACCGGCAAATCCTTTTTATTGCGCCATGTATTGTTCCAGACCCGAACCGCACCACCGAGCAACGCCTCGTTGCCGGCATCCAGCGGGTGGGCCTCGTAGAAAGCAAGCGCATACTTCATGTAGAACTTATTTGCGGCTCCTGCATCTTCAAGTAGAGCCCATTCCTCTTTCGCGCTTTCACTCAAGCCGTCGGTCACTCGATAGTTCAAGCGGCCACTGGCAAATCCTTCATCTTCACACTTTGCCCAGCCTCCTTGCTGTTCCCGGTCAAGCGGATCCAGATCATAGAGCGCTGGCCAAAAATCATCCCGGCTATCGGTGAGCTTCCCAATCGGATTCCAGTTACTCCCACTCTTCATGAAGTGCAAACGGATCTCCGGTTGCTGCACCGTGAAGTGCAGTAGCGCATCTCGCAATTTCGAATCTTCACTCTGCAATGCCAACTGTAAAGGTCCCGCATAAGCGGGAACAGACATCTGTAGCGCGCGAGCCAGTGGTCGATACAACTCAATGCGCTCCAACGCGAGGGCGCGCATTACCGCAACTCTGCGCAATTCACTTGAAAGCCCATTTGGCATATCTCCACCTAATGCAAGCTCACTCAACTCCTTTAGGGGCATGCTGTGATTAAGCAGTCTAACCTCATTGAATCCCAGAAACTTCTGGCCGCGAAGCCGCTCGGACGAATCGGGAATGTCGACCTCTTCTGGATCGAGATCGCTATGGATCAGAACAGCCTGGCGCGGCAAGCCCTTCAAAAAACTGGTCAGGTTAATGGCGCTCCGCGCGCGCAACACGGCAAACAAATTGCGGGTAGACAAGCCCAAACTCTTCGTTTCCGCCAGCGGGTCGATAATAGCCTTTGCCTCGTCGTACCGTCTCAACTCGCAGAGAATCC
>CAZZGS010000403.1:0-4792 GCA_964653845.1 uncultured Bryobacter sp. | reverse complement strand
GTCGTAGGCGGCGTCCTGACCGAGATTGAAATTGAGGTGGCGGGGCTTTTCGGTTTCGATGACTTCTCGAGCAGCGTTCCAAACTTCAGCCTCAACACAGCCACCGCCGATGGTGCCGATGAAACTGCCATCTTCCCGGACGAGGATTTTGGCGCTTTCGTAGCTGGGGATCGAGCCATTGACTTCGACGATCGTGGCCAGGGCGCACTTCTGACCGAGCTTGCGGAGACGAACAATTTCTGAGAACAAATCCATGCCATTCTGATTTTAGCTCTCATCTGAAGAAACCTGTGAAACCTCAAGCATTCATCTTTGATATGGACGGTGTGATCGTCGACTCAATGCCCTTCCACGTAAGGGCCTGGGAGGTATACCTCGAAAGGCAGGGGCGCGATGCGTCGACCCTGAACTCGAGGATGCACGGTAAACATAACGACGAACTTTTGCGAGATGTCTTCGGTAGTGAATTAAATGCTGAAGAGATTCAAAGAATGGGCTCGGAGAAAGAAGCTTTGTACCGCGACTTAATTGAAGGGGAGCTTGAGGCGTCGCTCGTGCCTGGAGTTCGGCAGTTTTTGACGCGGAATCTTCTTATGCCAAAGGCTGTGGCTTCAAATGCTGAGGCTGCTAATGTAGATTTTGTTCTAGACCGGGCTGAGCTAGCCAGTTTCTTTCGGTTTGCACTGAATGGTCAGATGGTGAAATACGGAAAACCGCATCCGGAAATCTACCTTAAAGCCTCCGAACTCTTGCAGATAGCACCTAAAGACTGTATAGTTTTTGAGGATTCCCAAACAGGAATAGATGCGGCAGTTGCGGCAGGGATGAGAGTGGTAGCTATAAATTCTCATAGGACTACTCTGATTGGACAGGCGGTAGAAGCCGATCATTTCCTAGATATCCGACTTCAAGAATGGCTCCAAGAACAAGCTTAAATATCGTAATCGGTTTGTGTGCGCTCCAAATGGTCTATGGACAGGGTGCAGTTGAGGAGTCGCGGGGCTATGGAATCGTAAAATTGTCGGAGGCGTCCGCCCGGGTTGGACCGGACTATCGTCCGAAACTGCTGGGAGAAGCAATTCGAGTGCAGGGCTTGGTACAGGCATCCGTATTGGACGCGCCAGATGCCAGTTATCTACCGTTGCTCGATGCGGAAAGCAAGAATTCGGGTTTGATGCTGGTTTTTTCCGGGGATAACGAATCGAAAAAACCGAGCGGGCCGGACTTTGCACCTGGGACATTGATCGAAGCTTCCGGCATTGTGAGTTTGCATGCAGGGCAGGCCGTGCTTAAGCCGAGCGAGTTGAGAGTAATTGGGAGCGGAAGTTTGCCGGGGCTGATCCAGTTGACGCCTACGAGTGCGGCGAGCTTTCAGTATGAGGGCATGAAGGTTGAAATTCAGGGAGTGGTTGGGGAGTTTCGGGAAGGATCGAAAGGCGACCTACTGGACTTCAGCGAAGGCGGCCAATCGATTCGGGTATTTCTGCCGCTGATGAAAGGGGGGAGTGAACACCCGCTGTCGGTATACCAGAAGGGCGACAGAATCAGGGTGAAAGGGTTGGTGAGCCAGTTCTGCCTGAGGCCTCCATTTAATCAGTTCTTTCAGTTGTTGCTGGCGAGCCCGAAAGACATTGAAATGATAGAGCCTCGACCGGCGGTACCCCCACAGATAGTGCCCGCGGCTGTTTTGCTGGTGCTTTTGGTGATCCTTGCGGCATGGTATTTGCAGCAGCGTGCACGGCGGCAGAATAGAGTGATTCAGCGGATGCTGCAGGCGAGCGAGGAATTGTACGGAGCAGGAACAGCACGGGAAGTGGCAGAGATTCTTAGAAGCCGATTGCTTGAGTTAGTTCCAGCAGAAACGGTGAGTTCCTATCATTACGATTCGACACGGAAACTGTTTGAGCGGATCCCGGATCAGAGTAGTTCTGCGCTGCACTCATTTCATGTCGATGAGTGCGGCACGGCAATTGAAAGCGGGATTGCACTGGCAGTCAAGAACAAGACACTATTGCAATTTGTAGACACGAACTCGGCAGACCTCTTGAATAGCAAGCAAAAAGAATCGAAGTCGTTGCTAGTAATTCCGATGCGGAACCGGAACGAAGCGCGGGGAGCACTGGTGTTGACAGGGCCTGCGGGCCGGCTGTTGTTGATTGAAGCCTTGCAGCCAGCAGCACAGCATCTGGCCAATGACGCTTGCCAGTATTTTGAAGGGCTCGAAGAATCCGCCATACGTGAGCAGACCCATCGGAGTGAAAAGTTGGCAGTGGCAGGGCAATTGATTCACGGCGTGCTTACGGAGTTGAATGCTCCGTTGGAGAAGATTCGCGATTTGACGGCGGCGCTGGCGTCCAGCGATGCGGCGGCGATTTATGAGCAGGTACAGAAGGCGAGCGAGACGGTCAAACGGATCGTGGATGTGGCACGGGCAGAGCAGATAGATGCGCGCCCTGTGGACATGCGGTTTCTCTTTCAGCGGTTGATGGAAGAGATGGATGAAGACATGCGGAAGGCGCAGATTGAGAGTGAAGCCAATCTGGGGCCGGAAAGTCTTTATGTGCTTGGATCTCAAGATCAATTGACCCGGGTGTTTGAGAATCTCTTTATGCATGCGAAGGCTGCGGCAACATATTCGCTAGAGCATTTCTTTGAAGTAAGTCTGAGCCGGATTGGGCGGAGCGCGATGATCGAGATTGAGTTCTCTGGGCCATTTGGTGACGGAGAAGGACCCGACTTTAGTGGGTCTGCCCTGGGGCTGGCCATCACAAAGGGCCTGCTGCAATCTTATGGCGGTGAAGTTCGGTTTACAACGATACGGGCGGGGCGATACCGCTACGATGTAGAACTGCCTACGCTCAATTCGAGCCCGCTCGAAGACCTTGCGACCGCATTGCAGTTTGCACCCCAGAGGGGTACGATTACGGCCTTGCTGGTAGAGCCCGAGGTGCAATCACAGCGGCGGATGTTGTCGATCTTTGGAGAACTGAACCATCGGTTGATACCTGTGAGCAATATCGAAGAAGCTGTGGATCTAGCTGAGAAAATGCGCTTCGACATTGTTTTTGCCAGCGCAAGCCCGGAGGGTGGGACATGGGCCGAGCTATTCCAAAGGGTGCATCACCGGACACCGCACTTCGCGTTGCTGAGCGAAAGCGCCGAAGAACAGAGCACTGAGTTGCTGGACGGATCATCCTCGTCGATGCTGCGGAAACCGGTTGAGGAATCGGACATTGTTGGCCTGATCGAGAAGATCCAACAAGGCGGCAGCTTGCGCTTCCGCAACTAGTTTGAGCGGTGGTAGTCGGGGAACTTGGGCACCTTTGGGGTTTGGAGAGTCATTTTCCCTAGTTCGGCCAAAGCGATGCTGACAGCTTTTTCGAGCTGGGGATCACGACCTGCAGCCACGGACTTGGGATCGAGCTCGACCTCTACATCAGGTGCGACACCGCGATTCTCGACATCCCATTCGCCAGCCGGGCTGAAGAAGCCGAAGCTCGGTGAGGTGACATTGCCACCATCCATCAATGGTGGGATCTGGCCGATTCCGACCAGACCGCCCCAGGTGCGCTTGCCAACCAGCGTGCCTAGTTTGGCCTGGCGGAAAAGCCAAGGCATGGCATCACCGCCGGAGCCGGCGAATTCGTTGACGATCATTACTTTGGGGCCCTGGATCGAACCGGCAGGAGTTTTGTAAACATCGCCGTAGCGCGGCTTCCAGTAGCTCATGAGAGGACGCTTGAGAACTTCGATGACGTAGTCGGCCACCTGGCCACCGCCGTTGAAGCGCTCGTCGAGAACGAGACCCTGGCGGTCGGTCTGAGCGAAGAAGTAGCGGTTGAAACTGGTGAGGCCGCCGAGGCCGGTGTCAGGCATGTAGGCGTAGGCTAGTTTGCCATTGCTGAGCTGATCGACCTTGCGCCGGTTGTCTTCGATCCAGGAGAGATTGCGGAGGGCAGTCTCGGTAGCGACTGGAACTACAGCGACTTCGTGGAGGTTGCTGCCGGTAGGGTCGGAGGCGAGCTTGAGGGTGACGCTGCGGTTGGCCGTGGCTTCGAGGAGCTGAGAAATGTCAGTCGAAGCGCTGAGGTCTTCGCCATTGATGGCGAGGATGAATTCGCCCTGCTGGACCTTAAGCCCGGGCTGAACGAGTGGGGAACGAAGTTGGGGATTCCAGCTCTCGCCGGAGTAGATGCGCTTGAGCTTGTAACGGTCGCCCGAGATCTCGTAATCTGCGCCGAGGAGACCGCCGGGGATGCGTTTCGGGTTGGGGATGTTGCCGCCACCGCCGCGCATGTGGCCAACGCTGAATTCACCGAGCATCTCCTGGAAGATGTAGTTGAGCTCGGCACGCGAGGAGATTCCTTTGACGTACTGCGCGTAGGTTTGTTCCGCTTCCTGGACGTTGACTCCATGGAACTTCGAATCGTAGAAGTAGGCAGTCTGGATGCGCCAGACTTCGCGGTACATCTGTTGCCATTCGGCTATGGGCTCGATGCGGATCTGGAGGTTGTTGATGCGGAGAGTTCCTTCACCTGGTTTCATCGGTGAAGCCGTGCCGACGATGGCGTAGTTGAGGCGGCTTTGGGCGGGAGCTTCGGCAGGGGCGCTCATGGCCAGGAGGATCTTCTCGCCATCGGCCGAGATAGCGTAGTTGGATAAGCCCTGGGCGAAGGTCTCGAGCTTCTTGCTCTTGAAATCGAACTTGTGCAGGGTGCGGCCAAGGCCAGCACCGGCGCGGCCAGACGCTCTGCTCTCGGAGAGGAAGAGGATTCCAGCTTTGCCTGCGACC